>DLCF01000162.1:0-5709 GCA_002480485.1 Planctomycetaceae bacterium UBA7805 | reverse complement strand
TCGTATGCCGCCAAATGGGTCCCGATTGAAAACGTTGAATCTCCAGATGATGACCTGCGACACCAGGGGCATCGCGAAAAAGGCGCAGCGCAATTCGCCCGAGCGGAGGGAATCTGGTGGGACCGGGGGGTTGTTTACTGGGCTTGTACCAATGGTGGAGAGAAAAAATTGGGACAGATCTGGCGGTACCATCCCAGCTGCTCGGAAGGTCACCCGCAAGAGCATAAGTCGCCCGGGCGGGTAGAGTTACTCTTTGAGCCCCGCCAGAAACGGATCCTCCAAAACGCTGACAATCTTATTGTCGCGCCGTGGGGTGATTTGATCGTCTGCGAAGACAGCGAGGATCGTGACCATCTCGTCGGTATCACACCGGAGGGCGGATTCTATCGTTTGGCCAGAAACAGGCTGAACCACTCTGAACTCACGGGATGCACTTTCTCTCCGGATGCCACAACCTTATTTGTGAACATTCAAGACCCGGGCATGACGCTGGCTATCACGGGTTGCTGGCCACACTCTTGCAGCTGACCTTCAAACAGATTCCACCGTCACCGTTCCACCGGAACCTCCGTCACGCTTACCAATCAGCATAACTGGTCTCCTAACCATGAAAGATAACCTGCACTGCCACCCACAATCTCGGTGGCAATGATTTCCGGTTCATCATACGGGTGAATGTTCAACAGCGTGTCCTTCAGTTCAGCAAAATGGGCCCGATCCGTCTTCGCCAGACAGAGCCATTCTTCGGACTTTTCTATACTGTCGTGCCAGCGATACACACTTTCCACCGGCCCAATCACCTGCACACACGCAGCCAAACCAAGTTCGACACATTTGGTGGCAATCACTTGGGCAGCATTCCGGGAATCGAGCGTTGTGCTCACGCACAGAAATTGATCAGCAGCCATAGAAGTAACGGGGCCTCGAGCTCGGCGAGCCGGGGCGAGCCGAAAAAAGTGCATTAAAAACGAGGGTGTATCGGTTCAAAGCTGTTTGGGGTGGGGCGATAAAGCCACTGATACTTCGGGTGTCCCTCCACCCCGAGTCGAATTTCGTCTTCCCGCTCATCCAACGCATCGCCCGGTCGGTGGAAGTTAAGCTGAAGCGTTTTGTACTCATATTTACGACCGGTCGCTGGAGGTTCGCCTTTCCGATAGGCTCCCTGCGGATCTTCCCAACGGTAAGCGTTGGTCAAGCCCATGATTTGAATCGTGAGGTAATCGATTTCTGGATCAATATCACTCCATGTCGCAACACCCCAGCGACTGATCTCATCCCGCCTCGTGCTGACCGGGATGGCCGCGGCACTCATTTGCGCGGAGTCGTAAAATTCATCCAGCGAAACAGGTGGGCGCTCACGCTGATAAATTTTTTCGCGTGCGGCTGGAATGATTTGATCCATATACTGAACCGATGCATCGTCAATTTTTAGTTCCGCATTGTCAAACGTGCGGAGCAAAAAGGTCGGTACAAAGCGATGGGGGCCGATACTCGAGACCATCTCCTGGTAACGGTCAACGGCTTCAATTTTCTCATACTGCCCCTTGTGCAGAATCTCGCCGGAGGGGAGTACTTTTTCATCACCTCTTACCGGTGTTAGATGTTGACCTGGATTGATAATGCGATACATCAGATACCAGATCTTCTTGCGTCGCATTTTTCCATCGGGCTGTGGAATATCAACTTCGATCATCCTTAGCGGCTTGTGGACGAACTGGAATTGCCAGATTCCCCGATGGAATAAAATCTTCTCGGCTCGGACATATAGGGTCGCCGAAGACTCAAATTCCTCTGGCGACCATTCCCGCTCAGGATGCCCGACAATAAGTTCAACAATATCATGCTCGGCGTGTGTTTCATCCTCCGCGCGTTTTAAGGGCACGTAGGTTTCGACACCTGGTGCCAGCTTACGAATTTTATTTTTCAATGTTTGCTGCTGTGCGGAGCTAGTAGGTGCGGCGAGCAGCACTGCAAGGCCGATCAAACCAAGCAACACAGTCCGAAAGACGGTGTTGAACGGTAGAGTTGATGTGAATCGAGAATCATCCATGGCAATCTCGCTGCGAGGTAAACTCCGAACGCGTGGCCCGAAAGCCTCACGATCATCTACTGAAGATCTTAGTATAACTAGCGGCCTCTGTGAGAGAAACGGAGAATTCGACGCAGCCCGATAAGAAAGGCGGCTTTGCCGACCGCCACACGCATACCTCAATTATCACCGTCAGGAAACCGGTGGTTTAATCGGCGCAACGCTGTTGGACTCGCCTTTCCGCTCTGAGGATTTTGCTTCAACCACGGGGAGAAATTCGAGACTTCGGATCCAATCTTCATCGGCATTATTGAAGTGTTTCACCTGATCTCGTTCCATCGTGAAAACTAAAGCCAAGCGTCGTCCGGTCGAATCGCTCAGCAAATAATAGATCCACTGCACCGGAAGCGAGGAAGCCGTGCCGATTGCCTTCACACGGTAAATCAAATAACCCCGCTCGCTTGTTGTTTCGTGCGCCTCGACAAATGAACCGAAATTTTTTCCGAGGGTCTCTCGAATATCTTTTTCAAATTGATTCAGGGTCAACGCCTTGCCTGTTTTAATTTTTGGCAACTTAGAAACATTGCATTGAGCAATTAATTCGCCGCGTGACAATTGGCGAAATACCACTGCTTGACGATCCTCTGCCGTGGCATACCAACTCGCATCATAGTCAAAGGTCAGACCAAGCTCCGGTGATTGATAACTTAGTTTTCCTCGGTCGCTCTCTCGGCAATTGCGCAATGGAAAGACTTTTGAGTCCGATAGATTACCCGCATCAGATTGTGGCTCGAGCCGCATTTTCAATTTCGCTGTAACGTCCACTCCTGGATTGATATGCCCGATATTACGCTGCTCCCGTGTGACCATTTGGAATGTGGCAAATTGACCGTGCTTTAAATAGAAATAGTAGCGACCTCTCAGGTTGACTTCAGTCGCGACGCCTGCAACTGCACCGTGAACGGCGCCTTCAAACGCTACGCGGGCAAAACCGTCCTCGACGCGGGTCAGCGTGCTCTGAACGTCACAGTGTCCCACCGCATCCAAGCCCAAAATTGACACCATCGTCTGAGGCTCCAATTTCCAGGTGGCTCCGATCCGCACCGGATTGTCCGGTAGCAGGTAGGGTAATGCTTGGCGATCTCCAGGCAGACGTACCAGATCAAGTTCGTCGCGTGTCAAAGGCCCATCGGGACAAAAAAATTCGAAGCAACCGCTCTCTTTTCGAAATACGCCCATAAGTTTGCGAGTGTCTCGAAACACAGGACGCATCGTCTGATCACCGACTGTCATCTCTACATCGACGTTGTGATAGAAGCGGCCCGCGCAGAGCGAGCTGTCGACACCGTCAGGGGATGCTTCGCCGAGAAACCGGTCCTGAAATTCGAGTTGCGCTGAGACGTGCATGTCGACCTCTTTCGCTTTCCCATCGCCGGGCGTTTTCAAATGTCCCTTCGCAACAAACTCCACCTGGACATCCGCGACACTACGTGACGAGGTATTCGCCCGTAGTGTGAATAACCGATCGGTCGATTCCGATTTGCCCTGCATCGGTCGCAGGGTCAACAGAGCGAACATCACCAGCAATATATGGCTGCGGGTAGTTGAGGGGAAAAATTTCAAGAACGGCATGACACACCATATCGACGGAGTTTTGAAACACGCTCGAAAGAAGTTCTTTCGCCATTGTTTTGCTTCGTCCACCGGCACGCAGGAAGTTGAGGCGATTCGTCGCATTGAAAACGGGTGAAGATGAAGGCATTGCCTCGCTATCACGCCTGGGAAAGCCATCGTCGCAAATACCACCCGGATGAGGGGTCTTTTTTTCGTTCGAGCGGCAAATTTTTTTTGGAGATTGGATGGCTTAATCCATGCCTATCAGTGGGTTTAAAAACACGCCTGTCGATACCGGCCAGAATTTCGCACTGTTTTTCTATTTTTTCGCGAACTTTTTTGCGTCCAAAGGAGTCGTAGCTGCGTAAAAATGTTCATCAATAGAGATCAGTCGGTAATCGGATGGTTACCGTGGCTGAAGATCAGCCTGAAAATTGACCAGGTGATAGATATACAACGTGTCCACAGGTAGAAGGAGTCAAAAAGCGGTCAGTCGCTGGATGGGCTTACCGTGCATTGGAACTCATCAACACCGTATCCGGGAGGTTGCTAGGGATCGCCGGCACCACGTCTGACAAAGACTGTGCCCCCTCTTCGGTCAGTAAACGCAAGAGGCAACCATGCACAACGAGTACAGACACGCTTTTTTTTCCGAGCTTCTGACGACTCTTACAAACAATACACCCAGAAGCGTTCAGTTTCATTTGGCTTCAGTCGCGGAACGAGTTCTCGCCGGCATCCTTCCGGAGCAATCGTATCGGGCGTCTAATTTGTCGCAAATGATTCTTGACGAATCTTCAAAAATGAAAATTCCGGTTCTGACCGGACATAACGACAAAATCACTGGGGCCGATGCAGGGCACGACTTAGGTCGGTTAATTGAGGACCTCACCGAGTCGGCATCGATGCCGGTTGACGCCGCCGGCGAACCGGTGCACACGGTTGATCAGTTAAGCAAACTTTTTGACGTATCAACCAAAACGATTTCAAGATGGCGTCGACAGGGTTTGATCGGTCGAAAGTTCGTGATGGACGGGAGAAGGCGTGTCGGTTTTCTAAAAAGCTCTGTGGATCGTTTCATCTCAGGAAACAGAGAGCAAATTGAACGTGGTACACGTTTTCGCCAAATGACCGATCAGGAACGGGACCAGATTGTTGCCGAAGCCAAGCGACTATCGCGGTCCGGGCATGGAATGAATGAGATCGCCAAACGACTGGCAATGGATCTGCGAAGAAGTCCCGGCACCATTCGGGGCACAGTAAAGCAGCATGACGCGTCACATCCGGAAACGGCGATATTTCCATCCGGCGCAACGCCTCTGCACGAGTCATCACGGCAGAAGATATTCACCCTTTACAAAAAGGGACAGACGGCCGATCAGATTGGATCCCAGTTTGATCGATCTCCGAGCACGATTCTCCGGATTATTGGCATGGAAAGGCACGCACACATTATGGGATTGCCCCTGGAACATGTGGGCCATGCGAGTTTTTCTAAAACAAAAGATCATGCATCGATTCTGGGGCCGATGCCGGTGTCAGATACCGCGACAAAAAAGGCCCGAATACCAAGCGATTTACCGAGTTACCTTGCCAGTCTCTACGAAGTGCCTCTGTTAAGCAGAGAACAGGAGCAGCATCTGTTCCGCAAACTTAATTTTGCTAAATACCAGGCTAGCCTTTTGCGGGAAAGCTTGAGTGCAGATCACCCACAGGCAAAAGTTATGGATGAGATCGAGCGGCTCTATGATCTGGCCGTCAGCACAAAGAACCAGATCGTTAGAGCCAACCTGCGTCTGGTTGTATCGATTGCCAAACGGCATGTTGGCCCTCAAGAAAATTTCTTTGAGCTCGTTAGTGATGGAAATGTCTCCCTGATTCGCGCGGCGGAAAAATTTGACTTTGGTCGAGGCTTTAAATTCAGCACATACGCCAGTTGGGCGATCATGAAAAACTTTGCTCGATCGATCCCGAATGAAATAAAGCAACGGGACCGTTTTCGAACAAGTAATGATGATGTCTTTTCCGCAACGCAGGAAAATCGCGGAGATCGCCTTCGGGAAGAA
>DLCF01000145.1 GCA_002480485.1 Planctomycetaceae bacterium UBA7805 | reverse complement strand
AGAGTATAGCCAACAAAGTGGCTCGTGGTGAACCGCTTTGTCGCGACGTGCGAGTCGGCCGGTTTTTGGCTACAATAAGACCGACGGTAAACGCTATTTTAAAACCTCTGGCCGATCGCCATGCGAAATGCGTTTCAAATTCTGTGTTGTATTCTTTTTTTTTCCGCTGCGGTCGACCAAAGGATTGTCGCGGAGGACAAGATTGACTTCTCTCGGCAGATCCGTCCAATTCTCTCAGCCGCGTGCTACCAGTGTCATGGACCGGACGAGAAACAGCGACAGGCGGCGTTACGACTCGATCAGCAGGAAAGCCTTCTGGTAAACCGCGATGTTCGCCCGGCTGTAGTTCCCGGAAATCATACCCAGAGCGAGCTCTTTCACCGGATCAGCTCCAACGATCCAGAAATGCGAATGCCACCACCTGATGTAGTTCGACAACTGACGGAAGAGGAAATCGAGCTACTGAAATCATGGATCAATCAAGGTGCTGACTGGGAAACACTCTGGTCGCTGCAACCGGTCCGAATCGTGGAGCCTCTTGGCGTCCTGCAGGATGATTGGCCCCGCAGCAAAATCGATCAGTTTGTTCTGGCCCGTTTGGAGGCACAGGGTTTGACCCCGAATACGCAAGCAAGCCGGGAAACATTAATCCGTCGCGTGACACTCGATCTTACTGGACTTCCTCCAACGCTCGCAGAAATTGATGCCTTCCTCTCCGATACGAGTGCGGATGCATACGAGAAGGTTGTAGAGAGGCTTTTAGCGTCGCCCCATTACGGTGAACGCATGGCAGTGGATTGGCTTGATGCAGCACGATTTGCGGACACGCATGGATACCATGTCGATTCGCAGAGGGAAATGTGGCGGTGGAGAAACTGGGTGATCGATGCTTTTAATCGAAACATGCCGTTTGATCAATTCACGGTCGAGCAACTTGCTGGAGATCTGCTGCCGGAGCCGACAGAAAGTAATCGTATTGCGAGCGGTTTCAATCGCAATCATGGGATCAATTTTGAAGGCGGTGCCTTTGCAGAAGAATTCCGCGTGGAATATGTAGTAGATCGGGTACACACCACGGCCACCATTTTTATGGGATTAACTCTTAAATGCGCGCGTTGTCACGACCATAAATTTGATCCTCTCTCGCAAAAGGATTACTACCGATTTTTTGCTTTCTTTAATTCCGTGCCTGAGCGGGGTATCGACGGGGCCACCGGTAACGCGGTGCCACTGATGCGTTTTCCCAGCCGCGAACAACGAAGAGAGTTGGTGGCATTGAATGCCGCCCTCACATCGCGGCAACAGGCATTAGAGACCTATCGGAAGAAAAGTAGTGAAAAGGCAACGGCCTGGGCCAATAAGCGCAGAGCAAAGCTCGCGGGTGCCGTGGAAAGCGACAGCGAACCAAATCCTTTATATCAACTTTTACAATTAGATGCGGCAGAACGGACTGATGCGCAGAGACAAGACCTGATTAGAGCGTTTCTGTCGCAGGATAAAACGTTTCAAGAATTGAAGTCGGCAGTCAACAAAGCCGAACGCGAACGGGAGAAATTTGAAAACAAAATATCCTCCACAATGGTGATGCGTGATTCGGAAGAAATGCGTAGCACATACTTGCTCAACCGCGGAATGTATGATCAACCGGGAGAGCAAGTGACCGCCGGTGTGCCTGCCATTTTTCCGCCGCTCCCCAAAAACGCGTTAGGCAATCGGCTTTCGCTCGCCCGTTGGCTTGTGAGTGATAGACATCCACTAACCGCGCGAGTGACCGTGAACAGATTCTGGCAATCGATTTTCGGCAACGGCATTGTAAAAACATCCGAAAATTTCGGTTCCCAGGGGTCCCTGCCATCTCACGCCGCATTGCTCGACTGGCTCGCGGCACGCTTTATTCGATCGGGATGGGATGTGAAAGACTTGATGCGATTGCTAGTCACCTCTGCGACGTACCGGCAGAGCAGTCGCATCACGGAAGAGAGCTTTCAACGCGATCCGGAAAATCGACTCTTGGCTCGCGGTCCCCGCGTCCGCCTGCAAGCGGAAATGATTCGCGATGCATCCCTCGCCGCAAGTGGTCTACTGGTGCGCACCGTAGGCGGCGCAAGTGTCAGACCGTATCAGCCCGCCGGCTTATGGGAAGAAGTAGCCTTCGGAATCAAGACTTACGGTGCACAAAAATATGAACAGGATCACGGGGATGCCCTCTACCGCAGAAGCATGTACACATTCTGGAAACGTTCGTGTCCGCCACCATCACTGGTCACCTTCGACGCTCCAGACAGGGAAACCTGCAGCGTGCGTCGTGAGCGTACAAATACTCCACTCCAAGCGCTGGTGCTATTGAACGATCCGACCTACGTCGAAACGGCGCGGGGCTTGGCTGAGCGGACGATGCACGAGGGTGGCAAATCGAATAATGAGCGTGTCACTTATGCGTTTCGCATCGTTACAGGAAGGCGACCCACCGCTGCGGAATCAGCAATTCTGCTTGACGAATTCAACCAACGTTGCACGGCGTTTAAAACCGACGCAGAAATTGCAGCGAAACTTCTAAGCGTCGGTGAATCGCAGGCCGATAGCAATCTGCCTATCGAGGAGCTGGCAGCCTGGACGATGGTGGCACGGCTGCTGTTGAATCTGGACGAGGCGATTACCAAGGGTTAGGGTCATGAATCAGAGTCCAATTCGTATCCATCCGCTTTCGCGAAGATCATTTCTGCAAGGGACCGGACTTGGCGCTGCGGCTCTTGTCGGTCTTGACGAGCGCATTGCAACGGCTGCGAACAACAGCGGCATTTCGACGCTGCCACATTTCGCTCCGACAGCAAAACGGGCAATTTGCCTATATCAACTCGGTGGTCCCTCGCAACTGGAAATGTGGGACCACAAGCCACATCTAAAAGAGTTTGCCGGCACTGATCTCCCAGAATCGGTCCGTGGCAATCAGCGATTGACACGGATGACGGCAGATCAAAAAAGTCTGCCAATCGCTCCATCGATGTTTCAATTCGGGCAGGCCGGAAATTCGGGAACCTGGGTGAGCAGCCTACTTCCCAACACGGCTAAAGTCGTGGATGAACTCTGCATTATCCGATCGATGCACACTGAAGCCATCAACCACGATCCGGGCACTACGCTGGTGCAAACCGGGTCTCAGCAGCCCGGATTACCGAGCATGGGTTCCTGGCTCAGCTACGGACTGGGGTGTGAGAGTCAGGTGCTTCCTGCATTTGTGGTTATGATTTCGAACGGAAGTAGCCATCGTAAAGACGTCTTACCGCTCACCCATCGCCTCTGGGGAAACGGTTTTCTTGAACCGCGGTTTCAAGGCGTGAAGTTTCGCAGCAGTAGCGACCCAGTTCTCTATCTTAGCGATCCGGCGAATCTGGACGGTGCGACTAGACGCACAATGACGGATCGAATCGCACAATTGAACCGTCTTCAGCATGCACAAACAGGCGATCCCGAGACACTGGCTCGAATCGCACAATATGAGTTGGCATTCCGAATGCAATCCTCGGTTCCGGAACTGGCATCGATGCATGATGAAACGGAATCTACCTTTGCCCTGTATGGAGAAAAATCCCGCCAGCGTGGAACGTATGCATCGAATTGTCTGATGGCACGTCGGATGCTTGAACGTGGAGTACGTTTCGTACAGCTTTATCACCGAGGTTGGGACCAACATGACAACCTGCCAGCTGACCTGGCCAGACAATGTGGTGATATTGACCAGGCGGACTCAGCGTTAATATTTGATCTCAAACAACGAGGTATGCTCGACGATACACTGGTGATATGGGTTACCGAATTTGGTCGCACCGTTTATGGACAAGGTAAACTAAACCGAGACCAATATGGCCGAGACCACCACCCGAGATGTTTTTGTGTCTGGCTTGCCGGTGGAGGTATCCGCGGGGGAATGACGTACGGCCAGACGGATGATTACGGCTACAACATTGTTGAGAATCCGGTTCATTTCCGAGATCTTCATGCTACCATCCTGCATTGCTTGGGGATCGATCACCGGCGGATGACATTCCCTTTCCAGGGACTCGATCAACGACTCACCGGAGTCGAGGCCGAGGCTCACGTGCTCCACGAAATTCTTGTTTCGTGAGCCGTGGAGTATTTAATCGATCTGGCCGTAATGCGATGACAACGCATGTGAACATGGAGACATGAGCGTCTTCATCCCTCTTTGAGCGCCCGATTTAAATCCAAGATCGCCTGCTTCCCGTCGCCAAAAAACATCAGGCAATTATCGGCTGCAAACAGTGGATTTGGGACCCCTGCAAAACCCGGACTTAGGCTTCGCTTCACGACCACCACGGTGCGAGCCTGATCGACATTCAGAATGGGCATGCCCGCAATCGGACTCGTGGGATCATTTCGGGCATCGGGATTCACTACATCGTTGGCACCGATCACAAGAACGACATCGGTCTGAGCGAAGGATGGGTTGATTTCGTCCATTTCTCTCAGCTTTTCGTAAGGCACCTCCGCTTCCGCCAACAACACATTCATGTGCCCCGGCATTCGCCCTGCAACCGGATGGATTGCAAATTCGACCTCGACGCCACGTGCTTCCAGTTCGTTGGCAAGTTCCCGCACGGCATGCTGCGCTTGCGCGACTGCCATGCCGTAGCCAGGTACGATAATCGCACGTTCAGCACTGTCGTAAAGCATAGCCACCTCCTCGGCCGAAGTGCTTTTGATCTTTCCGGCATAAACTTCATCAGCATCAGCCGCTTCGCCGGCTGCCTCAAGAACACCAAACAGGACGTGAAACAAAGAGCGATTCATTGCTTTGCACATGATCTGCGTGAGGATCACGCCAGAAGCTCCGACAAGCGATCCTGCAATAATCAACACATTGTTGTTCACCACAAACCCGGTGGCCGCGGCCGCCAATCCCGAATAAGAGTTCAACAGCGCGATCACCACCGGCATGTCGGCCCCCCCGATCGGAAGCACAAGCGTGACACCGAGAACCGAGGCCAGCGAAAGAAAAACAAAAAAGGAGAGTGGGTTGGGATACCAAAGCACCAACACCCCAAACAACAACGTCACGGCGGCAAGGACGAGATTCGCTGCCTGCTGCCCTGAGAATCGCAGGGGTTTTCGTAGAAAGTCGAGTTCCTGTAATTTGCCGAATGCAACAAGACTTCCCCATAAAGTGACCGCACCGATGAGCCCTGAGCAAATAATTGCAACGCTAGTGATCAGGCTTTCGCTGCCGGTTGCCAGGGCTGCATAAGACACCAGGACCGACGCGCCACCCCCCAGCCCGTTGAACAAAGCTACCAACTGCGGCATCCCGGTCATCTGCACTTTAATCGCCATAAGGGCGCCGATAATCGCACCCAAAATTAAACCCAAGGCGATCGTTTTGTACCCAAGCACCTGGTGATCACAAAGAGTGGCAAGAACGGCAATTAGCATCCCAATCGCGCCCAACAGATTTCCGCGGACCGCCGTCCTAGGATGGGTGAGACCTTTCAAGCCGAGAATAAACAGTATGCCGGCAACCAGATATGCAAGATTGATCAGATGCTGCTGTTCCATACCGATTATTTTTTCCTCCGGAACATCTCGAGCATGCGATTGGTTACCAAGAATCCGCCCACGACGTTAATAGTCGCCATGACCAGGGCGATGAAACCGAAAATGGTTGCCATCGAACCATCGCCATTGCCAATTGCGACCAGCGCACCAACCACCGTAATCCCGCTAATTGCGTTAGAACCGGACATTAGGGGTGTATGAAGGGTGGGTGGAATTTTGGTGATAATTTCAAACCCAACGAATACGGCAAGCGCGAAAATTGTCAGTCCGGTAATCAGTGTTGCAATATCCATTATTCACCGCTTTTGAATCGTTTGCGTTCTAATTGTCTTTCGTTTCCGCGGAAGCGTCCTCATCAAGACGAATCGGGGGAGGATCGTCTGACCGGTCCGTTTGCTCCGCTACTCGTTTTTCCAGGGGTTCTAGCTCGAGCATCTCCCGTAAGCGGGAACTTGTTACTTGACCACCATGTGCTGCCATGGTTTCCCGAGTAATCTCGTCTTGCATGTCAAACTGGACCTTTCCATCGCTTACTAGATGATGCAAAAAGTTAGAGATGTTCTTGGCATACATCTGGCTAGCGTGAAAGGGAACTTCACTCGGCAAATTAGTAGGACCTAAAATGGTAACGTCATGTGCGGTTAGTTCAGTGTCTGGCTGTGATAGTTCACAGTTCCCTCCCCGCTCTGCGGCCAGATCAACAATGACACTTCCAGTTGGCATTCCTTGGACTGCCTCAGCAGTGATTAATAGGGGAGAGGGCCGACCGGGAATTGCCGCCGTGGTCACCACCACATCCGACTGCGCAACGACCTCCGCCATCAGAGCGCGTTGCTTGGTATAAAACATTTCATCCATCGCTTTGGCATAACCACCCTGCCCCTCCGCAGAATCGGTTTCGAGTTCCATTTCCACAAATTTTCCACCCAAACTTTCTACTTGCTCTCTCACCGCCGGCCGGACATCGTAGGCACTCACAATTCCACCGAGACGTCGTGCGGTGGCAATTGCCTGAAGTCCGGCAACGCCGCCGCCGATCACAAAGACTTTGGCCGCGGAAAGGGTGCCCGCAGCAGTCATTAACATCGGGAACATTTTGGGAAGTTTTGTCGCCGCCAGCAGCACGGCATGATATCCGGCAACCGTCGCCATCGACGAAAGCACATCCATGCTCTGCGCGCGAGTGATCCGCGGGATCAATTCCATCGCAAAAAGTGTCGCTCCACTGTTCGCAAGGTCTCGGACGGCACCCGCATCGCCGAGAGGATCCGACATGCCGATCACGATTTGCCCCTGTCTTAAACGTGCAAGGTCAGCCTTAAAACCGTCGCGATTGGCACCTGCGCTACGTACCTGGACAACCACATCAGCAGAAAACAATGCATCGCGGTCAGAAACGATCTCAGCCCCAGCCTCGGCAAAGGCGTTGTCCGGGTAGCCTGCCTGACTCCCGGCTTCCGATTCCACACAGACTTCAAGTCCCAATTTTTTCAGTGGGCCGATGGCGGCCGGCACCAGCGCTACTCGGCGCTCACCGGGAAAAGTTTCAATTGGAACGGCGACTCGCATGCCAGTAACCCGTCGTGTTTTCAAAGGCGGGAAGAGAACAACACATCTGGCACAATAGCTTACCCATCCCTGTGGGGAGCGGCTAGAGCGGCCGGGCAATGTACCGGACTACCGGAAGATGCGAAATACAACCGCTCGCCTCTAGTGCCCTACACATAAATTAGCTTTTTTCTGCACTTCCAGGTGATCCGGTACCTTGTGGATTTCAGCACAGCAGGCTACTTT
>DLCF01000050.1:12877-17424 GCA_002480485.1 Planctomycetaceae bacterium UBA7805 | reverse complement strand
CCGAAGATCGGTTTTGGCATGAAGGTTGCCGATTTGCCATATTTGGCCGCAGTATTTTTGATGGCGTACTTATAGACCATCATATTGTCAGCCATCGTCAGCAGCGTGTCGTACTGCAAGTCAATTTCCGCTTGTCCTGCAGTACCGATTACATGGTGGTGGCATCCGACATCGAGACCCATACCGATCATTGTATGCATCATCTCATTACGAATATCCACCATCTTATTAGCTGGTAAAATCGGAAGGTATCCTTCTTTATGACTCAGCTTATATTCCGGGTTAGGGCTTTCACCAGCACCAAGCGTAGCGCGGCCACGATTCCATTCACCCTCTATGCTGTCAACAAAGTAGTGCCCGGCATTGGGTGTTTGGTCAAAGTGCACATCATCAAATAAAAAGAATTCCGACTCAGTACCAATGAAGCAGGTATCTGCAATACCGGTTTCTTGCAGATAATGAACAGACTTTTTTGCCACGTTCCGTGGATCACGGTCGTAATCCTCGCGCGTGATCGGATCCTGGATATTGCAAATGATTGCGATTGTTGGAATGGCAGTGAAAGGATCTACAAACGCAGTTTCTGCCTCCGGAACCATAAGCATGTCGCTCTCGTTAATCGCCGGCCAGCCGCGGATACTTGAGCCGTCGAATCCCAAACCCTCCTCAAAAACTGATTCGTCCAGCTTATCGACCGGAATGGTAAAGTGCTTCCAAAGACCGGGAAAATTTATAAATCGAAGATCGACAGCCTTAACGTCATTTTCGCGACAAAGTGCCATCACTTCACTCGGTGTTTTCGCCATGAAACCATCCCAGGATAAACATGCAACAGAGATGCGGAACTCCGACTTATCGTAGCGCATTAGGGTGCAATTGCAACCGTCGAGGAATCCCGTTTCGAGTCATGACCGACCACTGTTGCATGTGGCAGAGATGTCTCAACGAGCGGCAATTTTTTGCCTAGCGGCATCAATTCCTGCTCGCAGGATCGGATCTTGCTCGGGGAGCGGTTTGGTGCCGATTGTCAGCGCGGGTTTCGCCGCCTGGTGTACGATAATATCAGGCTTGACGCCAATGTTACTAATCGGTTGCCCCTTCGGTGAATAGAACTTTGCAGTCGTTAAACGCAAACCTGCACCACACCGCGCGAGAGGAAAAATACCTTGAACTGATCCTTTTCCATAACTATTTCGACCAACAAGTGTAGCGCGGTGATGGTCATGTACGGCGGCGGCAAAAATTTCACTTGCGCTCGCGCTGTTTTCATCAACCAGTACCACCAAGGGGAGCTCCCAAGTGCTGGAACGTCGTGCTGGATAATCATAGTCTTCTTGCGGGCTACGCCCCCTAGTTGAAACAATCGTTCCTTGTGGAACAAATTTGTCTGCGACGTCGACCGACGCACTCAATAAACCACCCGGATTACTACGCACGTCAATCACTAGACTCTTCATTCCTTGATGGTATAGCTTCCAGAGTGCTTCATCAATTTCACGGCTCGTACTACGCTGAAAACTGATCAGTCGCAAGTAGCCGACTTTCTGCCCTTCATCAATTAAACAGACGTTGTCAACGCTGGGTACCTCCACATACTGGCGAACTAGGGTGACATTCCGCGACTCCCCTTCAGGTGATCGAATCGACAACTCTAAACGACTATTTTTGGGTCCTTGGAGGAGCCCGGCCGCCGCATCGGTTGAGAGGTTATGCGTTGATGTGCCGTCTACTTCTAGTATTCGATCATTAGGCAGGATGCCTGCAGTAGCAGCTGGACTGCCCGGTATTACTGAGACGATAAGCAGGGCATGATTCTCGGCTTTCAGTTCAATTCCGATGCCGACAAAGTTGCCATCGATTTGTGAATAAACATCTTTTAGCTGGTTGCCTGTGAGATAGCAGGAATAATTGTCGAGTCCACCGGATGCTCCAGCAATATACTCAAGTAGGACAGCACTTTGCGATATGCTCAACTCTGACGCCGCGAAGGCTGCAGTGGCAGCGACAACAGCGACCGCTTCCGTTCGATTTGTCACAGGACGTTGATGGATAAATTGCTTGAGTTGTTTGAGTATAGGTTCAACCGAATCGCTTTCAGCGGTGTGTTGTCTCGGTGATGCCAAAACCCCCTCCAGCAGGGCAATTTCCAAACAATGAGTACCTCGATTCACTAACCGCTGCCAATCCATGGGGTGCACAAAATATGCGTCAACCTTGGCGAGCACTTCCTCGTAAAGTTCCTGTGCTTGCTGGGCAGAGAGCGACTCCATTGTTGCGCGGTAGCTGCGGTCGTCGTATCGCCGATCCAAGTCATAATGAATCCGTGCAAGATCTTGGTGCCCTTTTAGCGTTTCGTCGTTCGGAAATCTTTTAATGGCATTTTCGTAATGCGACAGGGCTTCAGCCCATTTCTCTTGTTTTTCTAGTCTGGCACCATGCTGTAACACGGTCGCCAAGCTGTTTTCAGAATCGATGAACCTCAACTCAGATTCTGCTGCTGAGCAATAGTGAGCGGACAGAATCTGGGTTGCTAAAAAAAGCGTGGCAATCGCCAGAAGGTTCCAGACTCGATGCAGGAGGCGGTTCGGTACAATTGATGAATTGGTTTGAGAGATTCGAACGAACTGCATACACGTAGACCCGCAAGGAAAAGAAAATCATGGTGGGATCGAAATCGTAAACCACCGAGGCGGGTCTGCCTTGGTACACAAAGTCTACGACACGTTTTGGCTTGCGTCAAAAACGCAAACTAAAAATCTATATTTCCCTAACCCATGTAATCCTGATATTCCTCACCAGGCCAACGATTGAGCGATGGATTTACCGCATAAGAAAAATAGACAAGTCGAAATGATAAAACTGTCGATGCCCGTCACAACAAACATAAAGGTAATACGTGCGTTAACATAAATTGGTTGACGTATTGTTGCGCAGAGTCGGTAGAAATCAAGTTTGAAATTCTGCTCGCGACGACGCATTGGGGTCATAGATTCGCAGGAGAAACTGTTCTTTTCCCGGCCGTTAAAATCGGTACAAAGTGAAGAATAAGCACGTTCCCACCCGATAAGTGCAGTATTGATGCTTTGCTTACTAAATAAATTGGCATACTCGTTCCACGCAATTCCAACGTTAAAATATCATCGTAAATCATTACGATATCGATAGATAGAAATTCACGGTCGGATCAAGAAATGACAAGTGCTGGCACCTGAAAGGGAATGTGGATTGAGTATTTGGCACCTGGTTGCCGAGAGCTCATTTGTAGTGATATCGCAACATTTACTGGGTTTAAAAGATTAGCACCGAAGCGTCCTTTCCGAGACTGTTGACGACGACATTTGGTTTAGCATAGGGACGCTGCAGACATTCTAGCAATGCTCGCAATGAATAATTTTATTTTTGTAGATTTGATTTCAATTTATGCATCGCGGAGCTCGGACTCGCCTTTCCCGAATGCAATATTTTAAAAACAATTCGCAAATACTAATGCGCCATCTGTATTTCGAACGGGCCGTATCGACGGACTTTTTCAGTACCGGGGGTAAGTGAACATTAGCCGATTTAATTGCCAAGAATGGATTTCAGAGTCCGAGAGCACTTATGTTATAAAATTGAAGTTAGTTTGCGAATCAAAATATGAGGCAATTAAAAATTTGTCCTGATTGCGAGGACGCGAATCCAGTAATCCCCACAATTTATGATGCAATTAAGCGAAAAAAAAATTGACGCAATTAACGTTTCACTCGCCGAAAAGTCGCCGGAGGAAATTATAAAATGGGCTCTTGACCAGCATAGAAAGACAGTGGTGAGCACGAGCTTCGGATATAACTCTGCTGTTACATTGCATATGGTTACCAGGTTGCAAGCGGATATTCCAGTTATCTGGGTGGATAGTGGTTACAACGTAAAGGACGCGTACCTTGTCGCGGAGAAATTGATCAGCGACTTGGACTTAAATATTCATATTTACAATCCACTCATGTCAGTCTCGCGTCGCGAGGCATTATTCGGATCTACTTGTGCGATCCCTGACGACCCTGGTTTTGAGCAATTTAAGAGTCAGGTGAAGCTGGAGCCTTTTCAGCGAGCCCTAAGGGAACTTGATCCCGATATTTGGATAAGTGGGATTCGCAAGGAAGAAACGAACTATCGAAAAAATCTTGATATTGTTTCAAGAGATAGAAGAGGCATCATAAAGGTATCACCTCTCTTCAATTGGACAGAATCCGATATGGAAATTTACATGAGGAAGTTTGATTTACCTAGCTGCGATCACTATTTTGACCCGACGAAAATCGATGAGCGTGCTGAATGTGGATTGCACTCAAGTCAGTTCGAACAAGGTGGTGGGATTTAATTGGGGCTTCTCCAAAAACCTAGACTTGAAAAATTTTGTTCCCCGGCAACCGGAAAATTTTGATGTAAGTGTCGGCTAGACCAGCATACGCCTGATTGCCGTTTTTGAATTGGCGTCGCGTACCGAATCGGCGAATGCCGATCGTGTGCGTGATCTTGCGGAGATCCACAATATTCCGCCCCGACTTCTG
>DLCF01000050.1:0-12524 GCA_002480485.1 Planctomycetaceae bacterium UBA7805 | reverse complement strand
GGTCTTGATATGAGCACCCGAGGAAAATTGGTTGGGTATCAATTGAAACGACCATCGCAACAAGTCATTTTAGAAAGGTTATGTCTGCCATCGAGAGCCCACGATCCCGAGTCGAAGCTGTAAGGCGAACAGCTAGTGTTATTGGCCGCGATTTGAAAAGCGTATGGAACGAAGTGGAGTAGGCGGGACAGAAAGTCCTGCAATCGGTAGCGGCGGCCGAAATTCTGGTACCAAGGCGGAAGGCATAGAGTGCCATATATCACATTTAAAGTTCTATCAGCATCGCCCAATTTAAATGATCAGGCGCACACCGCCTAATTCCGCCAAGCCATACATCAGTTGATCGCCGGGGGATCCGATAAACATGAAGTTTTTTGGGATGTTCCATTCCTGAGAAAGTTTCTCAATTAAATGTGGACCGAAATCTCCTTTCAGAACAACAAAGTCGATTTCGATGCTCGGATAGGTGGCGTTTAGGAAGTCGAGATTCTCTTTCAAGTCTGGGGGCACCTCGGACTCTTGTGTGACAACGGTCACAATCTTAATTCGATTGGTATGCTCATTATTTCTGACGTAGAGCATTGCATTATTCAAGTTCGCAATGTTATCGCCACGCGTGAAGAACACTATTTGCTGAGAGTTAATCTTCTCTATCATCTCCCGGATCCATTGCGTGACTTTATAAAGCGGTTGTAAAAATCCGCTAATCATGTTGCGCAGAATAAAAAGACACAATTTGAGTAGGGCAATTCTTTCTAGCATCATCGTTACAATTAAGACGGCCGGAAGAAAATACCACAAAAACGTGGCGACATTTGAAAATCCGTCAGACCCGACCGCAGCAATATTTTGATGATGCAGATTATTAATTGTTAACGCTCCCGAGGTGACCTGGATTTCGAGTGTGGCTTCCGGCCCTTTTTCCAAAGTACTGAAATTTAGGACGCCATTGGTTGCCTCGGCAACCACACCGATTTGTGGCGTTGATCGATTAAATTGCTTGGAAAAGTCTGAAAACGTTTCTCCACGATCAATGTAAAAAGAATCACGCCCTTTCGGTCCGGTTACAGTAATTTCTGCACTGGCGACAAATGAATTATCTTTTCCCAAGTGATAAAGCTCCGCTGGGTGTTCCATAACAATATTTCCCACAATACCAGCGATCACCCCAATCAAAGCCACCAAAACTGATAGCCATGGTGCGGCGGTAGGTCTTGGAAGCCTTTGCCGACGGACCTTAAGTAAAATATTTCCCAGGCAAAAAAGAGCCATCACGGTGAGAAATGAAATTGTGTATACCCCTGCCAACGCTTCAAGTTTGCCGCGGGTAATTAAGAGAATGGAAACGCAAAGCAGAAAAAAGGCAACAATGATCCGATGCGTTGTACCGCGTTTGGTCTCCTTTAATAAAAACTGCGGCAGGCATCGATCAAGAGCCATCCGGTGTACTAAGCCATTGACACCCACGTAACTCGTCAACACGGCACCACTTAAAACTAAGACGGCATCGAGCGAGATAATCCATGCCAGCCAATTGCCGTGGCCTGCGACGTAGCCGATGTTTGCAAGCAGCGCATTTTTATTGGCGCCATTGAGTGCGTCCAAGGGAATTATTGACAATGCGAGAATCGCCATCATGGGGTTTAAAATGCTTACGGCGATCCACATGTTGCGAAGGGTTTTTGGAAAGACACCCTCGGCTTGTTGTTCTACAAAATTGGCCGAGCTTTCGAACCCTGAGATCCCTAACAGTGCGGCTGAAAATCCAAAAAAGATGGCCAGCATCGGACTGTAATCACTTGGTGTTGCTAGGTTGGTTTCGAGCGTCGAAATTCCTTCGAAGCAGAGATAAATCAAACCCACAATGATGAGTAGGGAAAGGCTTGCGAGATGAATCAAAAAGATATAGATCGCTACGATTGCCGATTCGCTGATTCCAACAATCGTGAGCACCATGAAAGTCGCGAGCAGCCCCACGGTCAGCCCAATAATTGTCGAATCACTCCAATCAGAAGGCCAGAGCCGCTGCAGATAATGGATGGCCTCGTTGGCCGACAAGACTGCGGTCGTCATATAGGACAAAATGGTGAGACAGGCTGCAAGCGATGCTCGGAATTTACTTGTAGTGTTCAATAATGCGTTGTAGGCACCCCCATTAAGCGGCAAGGCACCGACGACCTCTGCGTAGATCGATCGGAACAGGTACAGCAAGCCGGCAACGAGCAAAAGGGCCAGCGGGGCCCACCGACCGGATACGAGAATGGCGAGTGCCGAAACGTACAAGCAGGATGAGGTGATATCATTTCCGCAAATGGCAGTCGATGCAAGTTGACCAAGGCCCCCATGCTTATGTTCTATACCGTATTGGCTGTCACTAATGCTCATAATGCCCACTATCCCGTCGGGTGCCAACGAAACGGTTCGAGTTGCCTTGTAGATGCGATAAACACAATGCTATGGTTCTCATCCCTGCGACTCCTGGTGCTTGGATGATAGCAAGCCTAATCGGACGCTGTCTATCGCGACCCCAGGTACGATTCACAAAAGGTGAACGCCTTCTCAATCTTCGGCAACAAAAATATTATTATCCAACCCAGCGGCAGTGCCGAAAATAAAATACACCTCATTTTTCAGGACGCGTCGAAGCCCAGGCCATCCCCGATTGTGCCCAGAGGGGCAAGTTCAGCAGCCGGTGTATCGTTGGAAATTGCCAGCACGTGACCGTCTAGATACACGAATGGCGTGCTGTCGGGATGGGGCCCCCCGAACCAACTGTTCTTATGCGCTGTCCCAACTTGTTGTTGCTGTGGTAGGCCCTGCCATAGTGTGGCAAAGATCGCATCCGGATTATCTCCTGCGAAAAAAGCCGTCTCGCCTAGTTGCAACGCTTGTTCCCATGGCTCGGTCGTAGGATCAATTTTTACATCATTTACATCAAAGGTGTGTCGCTGCCCAATCATCACCGTCCGACTTGCGCCGTCGGTAACTTGCGTTGGCCGTACGCGGGAATTGGTATGGATGGCACCGGCTGTTGCAACATTGAGGCCATTGCCGCCCCCGGAATACAAAATATCTGTACCGGGGCAAGCTGCATAATCACCACCCGCAGCAACACCTGTCACTGTGGGAGGTTCATCATCGTTATCGAAGTTACGATTTGCTGTGAAATTACCACGCGAGGGACAAATGAACGTAACTATTGGCGTCCGCATTGCGATTGCATTTTCGTCAGCATCGACACGAAAATCCTTGTCGAAGCTGTCAAACGTTGCCTCTTCCCCCAAGTAGGGCAAAAGACGGAATGCCCAGGAAACCGAGTGCTGTCTCGTATCGTCACGCCCCATCGGATAATGCCGACGGGTTTCCGTATATTGTAGTCCCGCAAGGCCGATCTGCTTAAGGTTGTTTTTGCATTGGGTAAGTCGGGCTGATTCACGCACCGAAGAGAGCGCGGGTAGTAATAGTGCTACCAGAATACCGATGATTGCAATGACAACTAATAACTCTACAAGGGTGAAGCCACGGGAATCTTCTTTCGGTGACAAGGTAGTCATAAATTCACACTCCTTGGTCCATATCCATAAAACAGGGCTAGATGGGTTGGGCTTTAGCCGAGTAGGCTCATGATCGCAACAATTTAGGGTTGCCCGTTCAACCAGGGCCAACTGTAGCGGAGCGACCGTGTGGAACAGACGACACGTTAGCACAAAAATGCTATCAACGCCCCCCGCCCCTGGAGGGGCATCTTTTTGCCTACATCGATTGCGAGATCTGAAGCTATAAACCGATGCTGTTATCGACTGTCAGTAGCCGATCCGGTTTGCAGATCATCCGCGAAGAGTTTCCGAATTTTTCGTAGTTTCGGCTCAATCACCACTTGGCAATACCGCATTCCCTTGTTGCCCTGATAAAAATTCTGGTGATCCGCCTCAGCCGGGTAAAAGGTTGTAAGCGGCGCTATCTCTGTAACGATCGGTGAATGAAAAATCTTCGCCTGATCCAGTTTGCGGATTGCCTCTGCAGCGATTTTTTTCTGCTCAGGATCGTGATAAAGAACGATTGAGCGGTATTGTGTTCCGACGTCATTGCCCTGGCGATTAAGCGTCGTCGGGTCGTGACTCATCCAGAATGCCTCAAGCAGACGAGGGTAGGAAACCTTTTTTGGATCGTAAGTAACCTGCACTACCTCCGCATGTCCAGTTAACCCACTGCAGACGTCTTTGTAGCTTGGGTCTGGTAAGAATCCCCCGGCATAACCGGACACAACTTTCTTTACGCCGTCGAATTGTTCAAATACCGCTTCGGTGCACCAGAAACATCCGCCTCCGAAAGTCGCCAGTGCCAGTGTATCGGCAGTGTCATTCCCAGATTTTGTATTTTCACTCACGGAATTTACCTCGGCTTCCGTTGGGTTGGACATTGAAAATGGCAGTGCAATCGCTGCAAGGATTATAGAAAAGATTGGAAGAAAAAATTTGTTCATAAAAATCTTTTTAAAATCGGTTGTAAAAATTGCTAAGTAAAGAGATCCTTCGCTAGACTGTGGCGAATTACTTCCACGAGAGCGTCAACAAAATTATTCATTTAGATTGTTGAGAAAATCATTTAGTGCGTCATCTTTCTGTTCCTGCGATGTGTCCTTTTTGTCATTTTTCCGCAATCCAATTCGCTGATCATTTCGATCCGATTTGGTATCCCGTGATCGTTTAGAATTTTTGTGTGTATCCAATTGTAGCGGATTACTTTTTGACGACCCACGATTTTCACTACTTTTGCGGGAGCCTGACCTGAGCGGCATCGAGTCGTCAATTCCTAGAAAGCTGCCTTCTAAGGTCTCCTTGTAGTGCACGTTCGAGGCAGACTCCGCGTCTGTTTCAGCCGGCTCAGTCAGGACACTCCGATCGCCTGAATAAGGATCATGGGACACGCTGCGATCATCTATTTTGCAAACGATTTCGAGAGTCACGGGACCAATGGTAAGAAAATCTCCAGTTTCAACGGGTGTGGCTCCCGTAATTCTCTCTTCATTAACAAATGTACCATTTGATGAATTCAGATCCTCAACATATAGCGTGCCGTTTTGTTCATACAATCGACAGTGTTCTCGACTAACCACAGAAGTGCGTACTTTGAGAGACGCCTCGCCACTGCGACCTATTACTGTCGGTAGCTTGAGTTTGATTTCCGCTTCCGTGGCTCCCTCCACAACAATTAACTTCGCTTCGATGGTCATAGTAATGAGTGCAGTCAGCAAACAATGGAATGTAAACCGATTCGTGATCGAATTTACGCGTTTCGGCGTTCTCCCTCGCATTTTATGAGAAGCCCGTCGCGGTTACAATCAGAAGGCGTTCTATACCAAATTATAACAGGGCTCGGTAAAAATATCTCTTTTGCATCGTGTCGTGTGCATTGCGTAAAGTTTCGACCAATAAATGGGATTCTGTAGCGACAAAATTTTGGAATAGCTTGCAACAGCTCGGTCGATGAGGAAGTGTGATGAATATTATCGGGCTGAATGCCTACCACGGCGATGCTGCTGCTGCACTGGTGGTGGATGGAGAGTTAGTTGCCGCTGTTGAGGAGGAGCGATTCAATCGTATCAAACACTGGGCCGGGTTTCCGACCGAATCAATTCGCTGGTGCCTTGAGCGGGGTGGAATCCGACCAGAGGAAATTGACCATGTTGGAATTTCGTTTGATCCGCGCGCTAATTTTTGGCCACGACTGGGTTTTCTCGCTCGTCATCGCCCGTCGCTTCGTGCCATCATAGAACGCCTCCGTCGACAGGGTAAAACGTTCGGACTGGTCGAGCAATTTGCACATGCGGTTGAAATCGATCCCGGTAGAATCAGGGCAAAATTCCATCGGGTTGAGCATCATGATGCGCATGTCGCAGCTGGGTTTTTAATTTCCCCATTCAATCATGCGGCTGTGCTTTCTATCGATGGAATGGGTGATTTTATGAGCATGCTCACGGCGGAAGCCCGGCACACCTCTTGGGAAAAAATAAATCGGGTCTACTATCCGCATTCGATTGGTTTTCTCTACACAGCTATAACGATGTATCTTGGTTTTCCTCACTATGGGGATGAATATAAAGTCATGGGGTTAGCGCCCTATGGCGAACCGGAATTCATCGACGTGTTCCGTGATATGATTTTTCCCAAAGACGACGCATTCGCATTGAATTTGGATTATTTCACCCATCATCGGCAAGGCATCCAGATGCAGTGGAATGATGGAGCGCCGCGTATCGAACCCTTCCATAGCGATCTGCTGGAGCGCACACTGGGGCCCCCCCGAGATCCGCGCGAGGAGATGACCGCTCGGCATGACAACATTGCCAAATCACTACAGGTTGTGACCGAAGAGATAATCCTGCATCTTCTACGGTCACTGCAGAAGTCGACAGGCCTTAAAAACATCTGTCTCACGGGCGGTGTGGCTATGAATTCTGTTGCAAACGGAAAGGTAACGGCTGAAACTGATTTTGATAACGTGTATATCCCCGCGGGTGCTGCAGACAACGGAACCTCTTTCGGCTCGGCCTTTTATATCTGGAATCGCCTGCTGCACGGTAAACGTGGTTTTGTGCAGGAGCACGCCTACTGGGGATGCGAGGCATCGGATACTGACGTTATCGACGCGGCAGAACGCATCGGCGTACCGATAGCGACCTATCCCGAAGGCCAACTCCTTGATGTCGTCGTCGAGATGTTGCTGGAGGGCAATGTGGTAGGCTGGTTTCAGGGGCCGATGGAATTTGGTGCAAGAGCTCTTGGAAATCGCAGCTTGTTGGCGGACCCTCGTCGAACCGATATGCGGGACATCATTAATCTCCGGATCAAATTCAGAGAAAAGTTTAGGCCGTTTGCCCCCAGTGTTTTGGAAGAGCATGTCGATGCGTGGTTTACCGTTGATGAGTCAACGCCGTACATGGAAAAAGTGCTTCCGATCCGACCGGAAAAACAGCATGAAATTCCGGCCGTTACACACGTGGATGGCAGTGGCCGTTTGCAGACGGTGTCGCGACGCACTAATCCGCTGTACCACGCGTTGATCACGCGGTTCTTTGCGAAAACCGGTGTGCCCATTCTGCTCAATACATCGTTGAACGAGAATGAACCAATTGTCCGGACGCCGCTCGAGGCGATCCGATGTTTTTTGCGAACGGACATGGACGCGATTGTAATAGGCAAGCATTTAATCCATCGCCATGCTGCAAATTTCCCAGAAAATTACCGTCAACGTGTGAGTGAATAAGCTTAAGTGACGTATTTCATAAAAAATAATTGATAAATAGCGAGGTATTATTTTGATGGCTTTAGAGAAAAAATGTGAATCGGGCGGATCACGATACAGGCGGTGGACTTATCCTATTTTTTTGCAAGTTGTATTTGTGTTTTTCTATGCTGTCGCAGCGGGTGATGAAGAAGACAGCGGGTTCGAATCGATCTTCGATGGAAAGACGCTTCATGGATGGTCTGCCCCCGACATGCGTTATTGGTCGGTTCGCGATGGATCGATAACTGCAGAGTCAAGTGAAATGTTGCCCTGCAAACGTAATCAGTTTCTCGTATGGCAACTCGGTTCCCTAGATGATTTCATCTTGCGTTTGAAGTTTCGTATTACAGGTCCACCCTCTGCCAATTCAGGCATCCAATTTCGATCCCAGATCGCGGACGATGGACACGCTCTGGGATATCAGGCGGATATTGATCGCGCCGGCACCTATCTGGGGCTTTTGTATGATGAGCATGGTCGGGGCGTTCTGGCCAAGAGAGGCGAGAAAACTATTATCGACCCCGAGGGAAAACGCGAAACCATACGCCTTGAGGGGCAGCAGGCAAAGGTGGATCTTAACGATTGGAATGATTACGAAATTATAGCCTGCGGGCCACATATTACGTTGAAACTCAACGGGATCACCTCGGCCGAAGTCATTGACGAAGAGAGGACGCAGCGTGATCTGTCGGGCAAATTGGCCCTGCAGATCCACTCGGGACCCTCGATGACAATTCAGTTTAAGGACATCCGATTGAAACGGATGCCTCTTTGTGGCGGTCGCAAAAAGGTTGTGTTGCTCGCCGGTGCCCCTTCGCATGCCAGCGGCGCTCACGAGTTTAACGCTGGAGTCAAACTTTTGGCTAAAAGGTTACGATCTCTCGATAGCCTTGCGGTCGCTAGTTATCACGACGGTGGGTGGCCAAAAGATCCAACAGCACTGCAAAACGCAGATGGATTGGTAGTATACGCAGACGGGTTGGGTTCACACCCATTGAATGGGCATTTTGAAGAGATCGATCGGAAGACCCGGGAGGGAATGGGTCTGATGTGCATGCATTATGCAGTGCACGTTGAACCGGGCGTAGCGGGCAATTTTTTCCAAAGATGGATCGGCGGATTTTATGAGTCAGGGTTTTCGACAAATCCCCATTGGATCGCCCGCATCGAACCGAATGCAGAGCACCCTGTCACAAAATCCCAATCAATGGTGGACATTGACGACGAGTGGTATTTTTCGATTCGCTTCCCAGAAGACACGTCCGTTACGCCACTGATCCAAGCGGTCCCGGACAAGCAGGCTCGTTTAAAAAATGGTTATCCACCGGTGAATTACCCCCACATTCAGGCTGCAGATGGAAAAAAAGAGACTCTAATGTGGGGTTTGGAGCGATCCGATGGTGGACGCGGGATTGGATTTACGGGAGGGCACTGGCATCGCAACTGGGCATACGACCAGCAGCGTAATGCGGTTTTAGCGGGCATCGTGTGGGTCGCCGGTGCAGAACTTCCAAAACATGGCATATCCTCCGCACCGGTCAGCCAGCAAGAGCTTAATGCGCATCTCGACCCCAAGCGTCCGCTACGCGAGATTCAACTTCCGGAAAATGCGGAATAGTGGCATCTTGTTGAATTCCACAACATAAAGGCGTTCGATGGCCTCTGAACCGTTGCTTGAATTTAGAGAGGTCTCTTATGAGGCGACAGGTTGTAAGATTCTGGATCGTGTGAGCTGGACACTTCGCAGTAATGAACACTGGGCTCTGCTAGGGCCGAATGGCAGTGGCAAGACAACCCTGCTGCGTCTTGCGACCGGGTTTATTTGGCCCAACGCCGGTGGGAGCATCTGGCGATGTGGTCGAGCCTGCACCGATTTGAGATTATTGCGACGAAGTATCGGTTGGGTTGCCCACCATCTCACGAAGTTGGTCCCTCCGCATGAGCGGGCAATCGATACGGTCCTCAGCGGACGTTTTGCCCAATGGGGACTTCGCTCGGCAGCACGATCTCGACTGACATCTGAAGATTATTTGCGAGCTGCCTCGCAGGTTGAACAATTGGCAATAGGACCGATCCAGGATCGCCATTTTGGCCATCTTTCCCAGGGGGAACAACAGCGGGTATTGATCGCGCGGGCCCGCATGGCTGATCCCCTGCTGATTCTGCTTGATGAACCGTGCGCTGGGCTGGATCCAGGAGCACGTGAGCGATTGCTAGAGGACTTACATGTCTGGATGACCAGTCCGCAAGCTCCTAGCGTTGTCTTTGTCACCCACCACGTCGAAGAAATTCTTCCGCCGATGGAGTACACGATGGTTCTAAATAACGGGCAAGTTGAATGTTCCGATCTGACCAAGAAAATAGTGAACGCGAAGTTGCTCTCCGAGGTATTCCAGACCACTCCCAACCGAATTGAAATGGGAGGCGGACGATATTGGCCCATTTGGGGCGACCATAAATAGTCCATATCACTCTTTATCTCGGCCGGGATGGCGAAAGACTACCCTCTGGTCGTTGCAGGTTTGCTGCCGGTCGTTGATTTGCGTTTAAATCGGCTTGATGATTTTCGAATGCCGCTTGCAGTCGCTCGACTACCTTCGGATATTGCTCCGCAAGATTGGTTGTTTCGCCGATGTCGGCTAACGTGTCGTAAAGCTGGACTGGATGCTCCGACAAGTGCTTCAACTTGCGCGGTCTATCCTCATGTCGTGTCCCCTCTTGCCATGGGTAGTATTTCCATTTACCACTGCGAACTGTACCCGGTCCATGCAATAAACAATACGTATCGTGAGGACTCTTCACGTTCTGCTTACCCTCCATCAGTGGCCAAATATTGTGTCCATCAATCGGATGGGCTGGCAGTTTCGCGCGCGCGATAAAGGCAAGAGTAGGCAAAAGATCAACACTCGCGGCCACTTCACGGCATATACTCCCCGGCGGAATTTTTCCTTTCCATTGCATAACCGTCGGTTCACGAATACCTCCGTCGTACACGCTTCCCTTACGAGATCGCAGCGGGAGCGAGGAGCCGACCGCAGCCCCGTTATCGCTGGTGAAAATGATCAATGTTTTTGTGTCCAATCCGGCACGGTGAACGGCTTCAGTGATCTGACCGACCGACCAGTCGACCTCCTCTATCGCATCCCAGATTAGCCGATCGGTGCGCCCTGCAAATTTTTTGGAAACCGCAAGCGGTAGATGCACCATGGTGTGTGGTAAATAGAGAAAAAAAGGATCTTCTTTTGCGGCTTCAATGAACCGCACGGCCTCCTCGGTGTAACGCTTCGTAAGTGTTGTTTGGTCTGCCGGATATTCAATGATTTCCTCGTCGCGCATCAACGGGACCCAATTCATATGTTTTTGTCCCTTTTTCAGTTGATCCAGTGTGACGCCCTCTCGCAGGATTATCTTTTCGGACAGCTTGTTCGCCGGGTCAATCCACATGTCGTTGCTATAGGGGATCCCATAATACGAATCAAATCCTTGCATCGTGGGCAAGCAGGGGGGCAAATGACCCAGGTGCCACTTTCCGACGCACGACGTGCGATAGCCAATGGCCCGAAGCATTTCTGCAATGGTCACTTCATCCGGATGAAGTCCCTGCTGACTGTGCGGAAATAGCACCGCATCCATATTGAGACGTTGGTAGTGCGTGCCGGTTAACAATGCTGTTCGAGATCCAGAGCAGACCGGACAGCCGACATAAAAATCAGTAAATCGCATGCCGTTGCGCGCCATCGTGTCGAGATGTGGTGTTCGGGGACCCGTCGCACCGTTGAAGCCCACATCGCCGTAACCCAGGTCATCAATAAAAATTAAAATGACGTTTGGCGGCTGTTTCGATGGTGGTCGGGTATCGCTAGTGTCCTCTGCGATAGCAGGAATAATCCATCCGATGCTTGGTGATAGTACTGCTGCCAGTAGCAGCGTCATGAACTGCTTGTAACATCGGGTCGTTGCGATCATCAAAGGATTCCATGTTTCAACGAGGAGTGGCAGCGGCTACTGCATAATTCGTGGTCAGTTGACTGGTTGTTCTTTATCTTAACCGGTTGCAAATGCCAGAAAAGGTGTAACCGATTAGTCATTTGTCTGATGAATTGCACTTGTTGAAAGTGAAGCCATTTTCTAAAAGCCAAGCACGGAGATATCCGCGGGAGGTACTCCGGATATCATTAGATTTATCGTCGACGATTTCACGCATACCCTTGATGCGCCGCATGTTCACCGATCCGTTTCGTGCGCTGCTTGTTTGTGGCCCTCTATTGCTCGTGCTCGGGTTGATTATTGGTCCCCCCCAGCTTCAGCAGGCGACTGCGGATGCGCAGCAATCCAGATCAGTTCGCAAGCTCGCGGAACTGCGCGCTCAATTGACGGTGGGTCTTCTGCCAGCCTCCCCGATGCAGGAAGCTTTCCTCGACAAGGTAGTTGTTTATGTAGCACGTGGGACCCTTTCGCTTGAAATGGTCCAAGGCACATTTATCTGGGCATGTGATCAGGCGGACTGGGCCTACCCGTACTTCGAGCAGGCCCTGCGATATCGGGCACGTCGCATCGGCGTACAAATCTGAATCGGCCTTTTTTTGCCACTGTCGTGCTGGTCTGAGTACCTAGCGGGACATGAATTCAACAACCAGATTTTCATCTACCGGTAGGCTGATGTCTGCGCGGCCCGGTTGTTGTTGTACTGTAATCCTCAGTGTTTCTGTATCGACAGTCAACCAATCACATGGCTCGCCTTCCGACTCTTTTTCCATGTGGTGATACAACTGCAAAATATTCTTGCGGTTTCGCACTTGGATCACATCGCCGGGGCGCACATGATACGAGGGTTTATTGGTTCGCCTCCCGTTAACGAGAAAATGTCCATGTACAATTCCCTGCCGCGATTGAGGTCGCGTGCGCGTGAAACAGGCTTTGCGGACTACATTGTCCAGACGACACTCGAGAAACGATAATAATAGTTCCCCGGTTCGCCCCGGTTTGCGGGAAAGGGTTGCGAAGTATCGTCTCAGTTGACGCTCGCCAATACCGTAAAAGTGTTTGATCTTCTGCTTTTCAACTAGGCCCTGACCATAGGTTGATAGCTTACGGGGCCTCGTGTGCATCCCCGGCGGTTCAGGACGCCGGTCAAAAGCACGAACTGCACCCCCACTTTCATAAATCTGCGCACCCAATCGGCGATTTACTTTACCTTTTGCATCTCGATAACGCGCCATAACGATGTCTCCTTCTTT
>DLCF01000149.1 GCA_002480485.1 Planctomycetaceae bacterium UBA7805 | reverse complement strand
GTCATTGAGAATGCCAACGAACCGGTTCAATTGCGGATCGCTGCGGTTGAGGCTGTGCAGAAATTGAATCTCACCAATCTTTCTCCTGGGTCGATTGATCGCTTTGCAAAGGGACTCGCACAGCTTGCAGTCGACATCTGTGAGGAAGAGCGGGCCGCAGCCATAACACCGCGTTCTTCGTTTTCGCCCGACCGAATCCGCATGCGAATCGCTGCCCTGCAAAATATACTGCTCTACGGCGGGGATGATACCACAAAAGGCTTATTGGCGATTGCTCCGGCGGCGGATGCCGATATTCTTACTCAATTGGCGGACACGCTGAAAAAGATTTCAGTCCAGATTCAGGTGCTCAGTGCAGCAACTGATCGGAAGCAAATCGATGGTGCACTGCGGGAAAATATTAATGATCTTCAAATATTTTTGAAGACGGATGAAGATGAAAAAGCATCCTCACCGCAAACCGCAGAAAACGGATGATAAGATTCAGATGCCCACGTTTGTAATCTGAGGCGGTTATTGTAGAGGCAATTCTCTAGCCTCAATCGCTACGTTCTCCCCTCGTAGCCTTCAACCGGCAGTGCCTGACTCGACTTATCAGTTGAGGCGAGCGTTTCATAGCTTACTAGAGCGATACCGACAAATAACAGGTCGCCCAAGAGCGTGTAATGATAGAAGGGAATGGCTTGTGTAAAACAGGTCACTAATCCTGGCCATGTCGGTGGATACATCTCGCCTCCGTACCACACCGCAACATTCGTGGTGACGAAAAAAAACATCGAGGGCAGCACACCGCAGGCAAGCATACCCATTGGCTTCAAGTGGCGATGATTACTTGTCGTTCGACTGAGAATGCGGGTCAAAATGACAGGGAAGAGGAGGGCTGCGTATACAACCGCAAGCATGCCCCAGTTACCATAAGACTGGATGCCAATGTTACTCACGACCATCACCGCCAGAGGCACCAGGAACGCCATTATCGAGGACCGGAAATAAAGCCCTGCAAAGACGGCCGCGCCCGCAGTCGGCGTGAAATTTGGCACATCTCGAAATAGCCACCTTCCGGTAGCGCCGAGAGCAACTAAAACGATAAACATCAACCAATCGCGAACCATCGACGACTTCAACTGCGTACTCCTCTTCGCTAAACGGGCCGGTTCAATGACAACCGAGCCTCCGCCCCCGTGGTGCAGGTGCTCGATGCGCAGTTGCTCGACACACGCCACCCCAGCACTGCTACAGCATCTTATCGCAGGGGGCCCTTTAGCTTCAAGCGGTGTTTAGACTCTCCAACCTGGAAGCAAGTTTTTTCCGGGCGGTGTACAGCCGACTTTTAACGGTTCCCACCGGGATGCGTTCAATTTTACTAATCCTACTGAGCGAATGCTGATCGAAATAAAACGATCGGAGTATCCGCCGGTGCATTGGGGCAAGATGACTGAAAGCGGCGTGTACTGCCTCATATCGTTCCTTTTCGATGAGATGGTCCAGAGGGGATCCGTCTGCAGAAACTAGGTTGGCGAGGCTGATGTGCGGATCGATCAGCTGCAGTTCAGCCCGTTTCGCTGCGCGATGAGTAGCCAGACGAGATGCGATGGTCCGCAACCACGCCCCAATACATGCAGGATCACGTAGTGAACCGAGGCTTCTCGCTGCTTGGAGTGAAACTTCCTGCCCGATTTCCTGTGCATCGCTCTCGTTGAGGTATTGCCTACGAATGGCCTTGTGGATGGCGACTTGAAAATGTTGATGGATTTCACCGAGGCTCTGCCGATCGCCTCGTTGGGCCGCGAGCACCAGTTGTGTCAGCGAGGGGCCTTTTTCGATTATTTTGGTAGCAACCAACCTTTTTCTCCGATGAATTTCGCTTTCATGGAATTGGACGCGAGGCGAGGAGAAAGGTTCCCGATTTTACAAAAAATCATTTTGTCTCAACTGTTTTGGGGCCTGAACTGTGGCGGGGCTTCTGGAAGGTAAGGAAAGAGCCGGGTATAAGAGACTCTCATTGAAAACCAGCATCAACCAAGGGAACGCGATATCATGATTCGGCTTCGACCCGTGGCATTTCTTCCATTGTTCGTCCTTCTTCCAGGAAGCCTTCTTTTTGCAGGAGACTGGCAACCCGGTAAAGGCAAATTGATGACCCGCTGGGCTACCGATGTCTCGCCTGAGAGGTCACATCCGGAATACCCCAGGCCACAATTGGTGCGCCCCGAATGGCTCAACCTCAACGGACTTTGGCAGTATGCAATTCGGCCCACCAGTGAAACGGGTATGCCCAGCGATTTCGACGGTGAAATCCTAGTCCCGTTCCCCGCCGAATCAGCGCTATCAGGCGTGATGCGTGACGTCGGGCCGGAAAATCAACTTTGGTACCGCCGCAGTTTTTCGATCCCTGCTGATTGGGACAACCGGAAAGTGGTGCTGCATTTCGGGGCCGTTGATTGGGAGGCTATCGTCTGGGTGAATGGCCGTAGGGTGGGTGAACACCGTGGAGGTTACGATCCTTTCCATTTCGATATCACGTCAGCCCTCACCGAATCGGGGCAACAGCAGATCACAGTTGCTGTTTGGGATCCGACCGATGCCGGGACGCAGGCGCGTGGCAAACAAATCCGCAAGCCGCAATCCATCTGGTATACGCCAGTCACAGGCATCTGGCAGACCGTCTGGCTTGAGCCACTACCTGAAACGGCAATCGATCGCGTGAAGATTGTACCGGATGCAAAAAACAGTAAGGTTCAATTTACCGTGTCCGCCACCACGGCCGCGGATCCGGAGGCGAAAATCACGGTAGTTTCCCGCTCACTCGGCGAGAAAAATGAGCCGATTGATGTAATAGAGGGAAATGCAAAGGCAGGAATTCCGATCACGCTGGAAATCCCCGATGCCCGACTTTGGTCACCGAAAACGCCCTGGCTTTATCACTACGAAGTGCAGCTTGATGGCGGAGATCAGGCGACGGGTTATTTCGGTTTGCGTGATGTAACGCTCGGCAAAGACAGCACCGGAAATCAGCGGTTACTGCTCAATGGCGAACCTCTTTTTCATTATGGCCCGCTCGATCAGGGTTGGTGGCCCGATGGACTTTATACAGCGCCCACCGATGAAGCACT
>DLCF01000073.1:3940-4607 GCA_002480485.1 Planctomycetaceae bacterium UBA7805 | reverse complement strand
CTGGACCTGATGTTGCCGGTGATTGACGGGCTCGAAGTGTGTCGACGCCTACGGGCCGACATCAACACCGAAGGGGTTCCCATTCTAATGCTCACCGCAAAATCGGAAGAAACCGATCAGGTGGTCGGTTTCAGCGTCGGTGCCGATGACTATGTTACTAAGCCATTCAGTATCAAGGTCCTGCTGGAGCGAGTGAAGGTCTTGCTCAAGCGGCACAATCGCCGTGACGAGATTAAGGACGTTGTCGCCAGTCAGGGTATTGTGATCGACAGGCGACGCCACCAGGCCACCGTAGACGGCCAACCGATATCCCTGACACGAACCGAGTTCAGCCTGCTGGACACATTGCTACGTCAACCGGGCAGGGCGTTCTCTAGAGCTGAATTGATTCAAACCGCGATCGGGGATGATGCACTGGTTCTGGATCGCACGGTGGATGTGCATGTCCGATCGATTCGCAGTAAGTTGGGTGAAAATGCGGAACTGATCGAAACGGTCCGCGGGATCGGCTACCGGTTCCATCACCCGGCAACCGTTCTCAGCTGATTCGCAGAACATGCGTGGCCGATTTTCTTCAGCGGGTCGGCTGGCCTCTATCGCCGCCAGTGGTGCGATGCGCTTTCGATGCTGCGATGCATGAGCTATCAAGCCTGTCACATCATGCCAG
>DLCF01000073.1:1902-3582 GCA_002480485.1 Planctomycetaceae bacterium UBA7805 | reverse complement strand
GGCAGTAGGCAGATCATTAGTCCCCCGACAACCGCGATGCGAGGTATTTTGAATTCGGCAACTTTGATGGCCAGCGGTAAAAACACGATGCCAAGGCTACCCGAGCAGAGAGCCGTCAATACGACGAGCAATGCCAGAGCCCGCAGAGCATCGGTGGGAACCACACCCGCTGCAACAATGATGCTCAACACCAGAGCAGCCATTTCGCTGAGTAGCGCAGTGAGTGTGGAGAGCATCCAGCAGGTAATCATTGCTCGGGAGAGAGGCGACGGCGGCGTTTGTTGCGATCGGTCCATGGTTAAAAGCGTAAAAAAAAGAGCGTGCAAGACACAGGGGTCTCACACGCTCTTGCTGAATTGATCTTGCGTGAAATGCGTTTTTAACAGCGGTAACTGGTCACTACGATATCACCGCACTTTTTAATCACGACCTTGACTTTAAAGCCGCAACACCACTTGTAAACGACCACTCCCTTGCAAAGTGCACCGCAGCGATCTTTCACGCACGGTTCTCCCTTGCAGCACGCTGGCAAGCAAATCGGAATGTCGTAGCAGGTTTTGCAGCAACAGGGATCATTCACCTTGAGCGTTGTCTTGATCGGGGGATCGCATCCGCAGCAAACCTTACGACAGCGACCACGCTGACGATAGGTAATGCACGGCTCGGGACAACAGGCCGCTTTTTCTTCTTCACATTCCTTTGCTTCCGGTGCTTCTTCTGCAGCAGAGGTCGCACTTTTTTCGTGCCCACCCTCTGCGGCATCGGCGGTCGCCGACACGGCGAACAAGCTGACTGCAAACAGCATCAAGGGCAACAAGATCCAATTCGTTTTCATAGCAGATACACTCTCCTCAAGGGGTAAGGCAACGCGACCGTGCGTTGCGCGGCGGGAATAGGGGGCTGTAGCACCCCCGATTGTTTCGTTGCCCTAGAGTGTATCCCAACTAAATCACCTTGTTTACCCCACCCGCAAAGTCATACAAAAACCAAGAAATCACGCATGTATTCCTGTTGATCTCATTTGCGTTTGGGCATCTTTATTCCCCATTTTGACTCGGCGACAATCGGCAACGAAGAGGCTTTTAAGACCACTGGTCCATATGATGTTCGGGGATTTGGCAGGCAAACCGATCGATTCTCGAGGCTCAACCCCTCAAAAGTGCCGTTTATGCGTCATAAAACACGAATTCTTCATCAAACACACACACACACTTTTTTAAAGCCCGTTGGTTGAGTTTGCCGATTATTTCGATTGTAAGGATTAATTCGTTTTTACCCTTCTCCTGAAGCGGTGCCACTAACAACGCTTTCGCACAAAAAAAGGAAATTCGGCAAAATGAGTCGCCCGCCTGCCGGAAAACCAGTCGGCATACGACTGTTCGCAACAAGCCTGCTGATGGCTTTCGCAATTTGCAATTCCTGGGTTTCTGCACAGGTGGTGGACTGGCAGGACCAGGATCCGGCCGACGTGCTTGCCGATGTGCTCACAGCACCCACTCAGGCCACCGTTGCTGGATCGAACGTGGCTGGGTCGAACGCGGCTACTTCAAACAACGCCCAACCCCAAAACGGCTCCTACCCTCGAGAAATCTTAGCAACCGATGCACCGCCGCCGGTAAAATTTCTCACCGAGAAGCACCTCAACGAACAAAAACATTACGCGGCAACGCCGGTCAGCAA
>DLCF01000073.1:1242-1571 GCA_002480485.1 Planctomycetaceae bacterium UBA7805 | reverse complement strand
ACGCCGGTCAGCAATACATCGTTGACGAGCCTGATTGAACGAATCGAGGCATTGGAGGCCGCCGCTGACGCAGAAAAACAATTTGATGATGTTGCTGAGATCGAAATCATCAAGAAACCGAAGATCAAAATCTTTGGTCGTGCCATGCTTGACTATTGGGCGTTTCCCTCAGATTCACCGCTGGTGAATTGGGTGGGTGGAAACTACCCGAATAATCCGAAACCTTTTCTTGGATTTCGCCGTTTGCGACTCGGTGCCAAGGGACAGGCTTATGAAAACATGGAATACAAACTCCAAATGGAGTTTGCCCAACCGGATGCGGTCACTTT
>DLCF01000073.1:0-845 GCA_002480485.1 Planctomycetaceae bacterium UBA7805 | reverse complement strand
CCTTATGGACTCGCACACTTAGACAGTAGTCGTTACATGGTCTTTATGGAGCGGCCTTATGTGGTCGACGCGTTCAACAACGACGCTCGACGGTTGGGTGTGGAGGCATACGGCTATTCGGATGACGAACGCTGGAACTGGCGGTACGGCGGATTTGACATGCGAAATCTGGCAAAGGTCGGCCGCATCTATAACAATCAATTTGAAGGGGAAGCCGCGGGACGTATTGCCAACACGATCTGGTATGACGAAATGTCAGGTGGTCGCGGCTATGCCCATTGGGCACTTTCAGGCGCGGCTTGTTTTCCCAATGGTGGCCCCACAGCGCGTTTTCGGACACGTCCGGAATCCTACTCTCAGACAAGCTGGTTCGATACGGGCCAGATCACCAACGGAGAGTCCTACCAACTTGGCGGTGTGGAAGGGGTGATCAATGTGAATCAATTATCGGTGGTGGGCGAATACATGGGAGTCACCATGCAGCGCACCGGTGATACGAATCTCAACTTCCACGGCGGCTATGTATATGTTGCTTATTGGCTCACGAACGACTACTCACCGTGGAAGCGTCAACGCGGTGTGCTGGGACGCACCAAGCCAAACGAAAATTTCTTTATCGTGCAGACCGATGAGGGTCGCCGACGCGGTTGGGGTGCGTGGCAGATTGCCGGACGTTTTTCTCGGGGCGATTTCAGCGATGAGGGAATCGAGGGTGGTGTCGGTCAGAGCTTCAGTTTTGCTCTCAACTGGTGGTGGAATCCTTATGCCCGTATGCAGTTCAACTATATCAATGGTGCCATTAGCCAGCGAAACACGGCAACCACCGGTGGCGGTGTGATGCCCGC
>DLCF01000069.1 GCA_002480485.1 Planctomycetaceae bacterium UBA7805 | reverse complement strand
GCAGGATCAGCAGCAGCAGGATCATCGCGCCGGAGAGAAAGGTGATCCTTCGGGCCAACCGATCGGATCATCCGGATCGTCCGCCGACCAGGGAGGTGAGCAAGCCCATTCGATGACGCAGCAGGAAGCAGAAAAAATGCTACAGGCCGTGCGAGATCGAGACCTGAAACGTCGGTATGAAAAACTTCGCAAGACACAGCGTTACTATCAGCCTGTCGATCGAGACTGGTAAACCATGAGGTATGTCAACATGATTCACACATTGCGTGGCAAATTATTAAGTTTCGCGATTCTCGGCTTGGGCCTTTCGGCGACTGTGACTTTTGCAGGCACTGTTGAGACAGGACTATCGGCTGACCATGCCTATGTGGGGATGCCCATTTCGCTTTATGTGCGCATCAGCAACGCATCCAATCATTCGCAACCAGCGATTCCGGACGTGCAAGGACTGCAGGTCGCATCGGCAGGTGTTCCTAGTCGCAGTTCCCAGACCACAATTATCAACGGGCGTCGTACTGATCGTACGAGTGTTACTTATGCTTGGAACGTCACTCCACGTAAACCGGGGGTCTACGTAATTCCGCCGCTTGAACTCGAAGTTGACGGGCGAATTCAACGAACGCAGTCATTGCAATTCAGCGCCAGCAAAAGCGAAACGGGTGATTTATTGTCTGTCCAGATCGATGGGAAGCAAGACAAAATTTTTGTCGGCCAACCGCTTGATCTGGTGCTGCGTGTTCTGATTAAGCCATATCGAGACCGCCAGTATGATGTGACTCTTTCCCCTCGCGATATGTGGGAACTGGTCTCTGCCGAGCACTCGCAGTGGGGTGCGTTTGGAGAAACGCTGAAAGACTTGGCCAACAATCGGCAACGAGTTTCGGGCCGGCAGGTGTCACACACCAACGCGGATGGTGAGGTGCAACCGTATTACGCCTTTGAAATTCCGGCGACTATTTATCCTACCCGGCCCGGCAAAGTGGATACGCTGGATGTTCAGGTTGTCATGCAGTATCCGACCGCGCTCGAGCAGAACCGCGGATTCTTTTCCTCCGGAGGTTTAAAAATAGCCCAGGCACGACCACTGGTAGAGAACGCTCAAATACCATCAACAAGTGTGGTTCCTATCCCGGAGGAGGGTCAACCAATCGATTACCGTGGTGCGGTCGGGCATTACGAAATGATCACGCGGGCGCAACCACAACGTGTAAAAGCAGGTGATCCGATCACTTTAAATATCGGAATCCGCGGAGATGGACCCATGGAACTAGTCCAGGCGCCGCCACTCTCGGAAATTGCCGCGTTGACAGAAGCATTCAAAGTGCCTGATGAATCGCTTGCCGGATTGGTAGAAGACGATGTCAAGGTTTTTAGTCTCGACATTCGGCCACGACGGGCTGGAATCACAAACATACCAGCATTACCCTTCAGCTTTTTTGACCCTCAGGAGGAAAAATTTGTGACGGTCTGGAGTGACCCGATTCCAATACAAGTTGCGCCCGCCGATACGCTGGCTTTGTCGAGTATCGTCGCGTCCTCGGCACCGCGGTCCAAAGCAGAGGCTGAATCAGATTCGACCCAATCGTTGTCACCTATGCTTCTGAAGCATCATCCTGGTGAGGATCTGTTAGAAAACACTGGTCAGGCTTCAGGCTGGAAGCTGCTGATCGGTTTTTTCTGGGCTCCGGTTTTGTTTGTAATTATTGCTATGATTCAGTTCGGTCCCCGCGTGATCGATCGCTGGTTCGGGGGTAAGCGTGCAGCCTATCGAAAGGCCACGATCGAATTGCACCATGCTGACAGTGCCGAGGCGGTTTCTACGGCACTGCTGCGATACCTGGCAACGCTGAGTGACAGCTCCCTGCATTCGCTGACACCGAGAGAGGCGATCGAACGCTTACAGGGCAGTGTTCCGCCACAAGCAGCCCAGGCAATGAGTCAGTTTCTTGCTCGTTGTGATTCTCAAGCGTATGCCGGTGCTACCGACGCGGATATACCAGCACTGATTTCCAGTGCACGTGTACAACTAGACCTTTTGCATCGCGGTCAAAGATGCGAATCTGGTCAAAAACGCTGGCTACCCACTGCAAGTCTGTGGCTAGTTTGCACAATATTTTCCGCCCTGGCGATCATCGCCGAACCGGTTTGGTCTGCAGATGTAGCCGCATTGAGTCGCGCTCAACAGAAGCAAGTTCTCCAAGAAGCGGCTGACGCTTACAAACAGGGTCTTGCGGCCGGTGATGATGCAGCGATCGCGAAAGACGCCTTCACCGAATCGGCTACAAAGTATCAAATTTTGGTCGATCAGGGTATCGATAATAAAAAATTGTATGCCAATCTTGCGACCGCTTATCTGCAATCGGGTGAAGTTGCTCTTGCACTGGCGAACTACGAGCGAGCGCTGATTTTCGCGCCCGGTGATGGTGATTTAAAAGCGATTCGGGATCATGCAGCGAATTTGCTATCCGGGGAAAAGCCTGCTGAGGAAGCAACTCTTCTTGAATTGTTGCAGCAATGGAATGCCAACATTTCGGTGGACCTGCGGACGTGGACCGCTATTTTCTTTTGGTCGATTTTCTGGGTCACGCTGACTGTCATGTTAAGGAGAGATTTTCGTTTCGGTCGTAAGCTGGCCGGCTTCGCCCTTGGGATGTCTCTGCTATGCGGAGTCTCGCTGGGACTTGGGGTTTGGGATAGCGAATCTGCAAATCGGGGCATCATCGTTGCGGAGAACGTTCAGTTGCGTGAGGGCAACGGATCAGCATTTGCATCAATAGTTGGCGGGGATCTTGCCGAGGGAAGTCGCTTCCAGGTGATGCAACAAAAAGGCGACTGGATCGAAATCCGCACCGACGAAGGGCAGCAAGGTTGGATGAATGCAGACGCGGCAGCCATCATTACCCCCCGTTCCTCGCAAACAACGACGTAGGCAAATCATCATTCTGTTTTTTTCTAAAAGGAGATTTACTATGAAGAGGCATTGGTTTTTTAGTGCATGCTTTTTGGCTCTTGCCACCTTGTTTGGTGTGAGCGCGATTGAAGCAGACGAGCAACAGCTGAAGCAAGTTGTTCCCACAAGTCCGGCGGGCCGTATAGCAGCGACAGTGGCTAATGATACGCCGGACATTAATCTAGAGGATGTGAGCTATTGCATTGGACTGAGTTTCGGAAAGAGTCTTCGTGGACAGGCGATCGAAATTGATTTGGCTGCATTCAACGAGGGCATCGAAACTGGCGTACAGGATAAAGAATCAAAATTCTCCGTTGAGCAAATCCGAGGTGTGATGGAAAAATTTCAGGCGAAGCTCATTCAAAAGCAGATTGATGCAGAAAAAAAAGCCGCTGAGACTGCGTTGGAAAAGGAAAAAGCCTTTTTTGAAGAAAATAAATCCAAAGCGGATATCTCTGCAACAGAAAGTGGACTCCAATATCGCATCATTAAAAGTGGTGCCGGTCAGCAGCCCGCCCGTGAAGATCTGGTGACGGTCCACTACCATGGAACGCTTCCGGACGGAACCATTTTTGACAGTTCCTATCAGCGTGGTGAACCAGTGACATTTCCTCTGAATCGCGTAATTGCTGGTTGGAGTGAGGCGCTGCAGCTGATGAAAGAGGGTGACAAATGGGAGCTTTATATCCCCTCGCACCTCGCCTACGGTCCACGAGGCGCTGGCGGTCAGATTGGCCCCAATCAACCTCTGGTGTTCGAAGTTGAGCTTATCAAGGTACAGGCCGAAAACAGCAGATCGGAGAAAGCAAATCCAGGCGTTAGTTAGTTTTTGGCGAAAATACGGTCTACGGTTTTCAATAGTGGGTGGTAATTTGATTTACCACCCACTTTTTTTACGCTGCCGCGCGATGAGTAGTCTTCAATTCACTCAGTTGCATCGCTGATTACTTTTGAGAATTTATCGGGATTTCGGCAAGTGCCCGGCGAGCAACTACGATCAGATACACGAGTGTTCCGACGCAGAGAATAAATCCAATGATCGTAACCGCCATGTGCGCAACGTCAAACGAATCGGTCGTGTTCGCGCTGCTTACGTGGTTGAGCAGATAGCCGAAATAGACTTCCACAAAAAATCCCGGAATCAGACCGACTGACGCAATAAGGAAAAGTGAAAATCGAACGCTAGTCGTTCCTAGCAGATAGCTGACTGTGGCTGGATTCAATGGAATTAGTCGGAGTAACACGAGTAACCGCAGGCCCTCATGCTCTGCCGCCTGTTCCACCACTAGAAATCGGGGATGCCGTGTAAGGAAAGAGCGGACTTGTTTCCGGAATAGTGTACGCGCTAGATAAAAATTGAGCATTGCGGCGAGCACACCCCCGATGAACATCAGCAGGGTTCCCGCAAGAATGCCGAAAAGTGCACCAGCAATGACTGCAAAAACCGTATCGGGAACAAAAATCGAGGAAAGCAACACGAACAGCAAAAGAAAAATGATCGGACCTTTGGAACCTTGTGAGGCAATCCAGTCTTTCAACTCAAGTACCTCTGGGCCAAGATATTCGCCCACTGCAATCGCGATTCCGATTCCAACAACAATCATCACTCCATGACGTAACCACACCTGTTTGCCATTGGCTCCACTTGCTGATTCCATGTTGAAATTCCGCACCACGTGCTTAGGCTCAGGTTTATAGGCTGGTTTCATTTGTCCTGATGCACCCGAGTGTTGCACGCATCTTGCAAAGTGGATTCGGTTGCCTCTGCAACAGCAAGCAACAACACCATGCGTTATACGAGGCGGATCATTTTTGCGTTTCAATTACCACGAATCATCGCTGAAGGGAAAATGGCATCACAACCATTAAAACGGTGATTCATTGACGGCCCCGTAGCCATACGGGATAATTCTAATGCGAAAGGGTGTACTTTTAGGGGATGCGTTATGCGATTTCTCGCTTTGGTTATCGTGGTCTTTTCGACTTTGGTATTTTGCCTGTTGGGCGCCAAGGTCTCTCCTTATTTTCATCTATTGACCGGTGGGTTTCTATTTTTATCACTGGTCGGTTTCTGGGATTTGGTTCAGGTCCGACATTCCATCACACGCAATTATCCCATCCTAGCCCATCTCCGTTTTTTGCAAGAGATGATCCGGCCTGAAATCCATCAATATTTTATTGAGAGTGATATCGATGGACATCCTTACAACCGAAATCAGCGCTCACTGATTTACCGGCGATCAAAAAATGTGGAAGACGTCCTGCCATTTGGTACGGAGCTTGATGTTTATGGTAGGCACCATGAGTGGATTGACCATTCGATGGCTCCACATAAAAAGTCGGAAGAGGCATTCCGAATTTCAGTAGGTGGCACGGAATGTCAAAATCCGTACTCCTGTTCGGTATTGAATATTTCAGCAATGAGCTATGGCGCATTGAGTCCCACTGCCATTCAGGCTATGAATTCCGGGGCAAAGAAAGGGAATTTTTATCAGTGCACTGGAGAAGGAGGACTAACGTCCTATCATCGGAAAAATGGGGGCGACCTTGTCTGGCAAATCGGGACCGGTTACTTCGGTTGTCGAAATGAGGATGGCTCGTTCTCGGCAGATTTATTTGTAGAGCACGCGTTGCTCGATCAGGTAAAGATGATCGAAATAAAAATCTCTCAAGGAGCAAAACCAGGACATGGCGGAGTGCTTCCAGCAGCCAAGATCACGCCCGAGATTGCGGCCGCACGAAAGGTACCGATGGGACGAGATTGCATTTCACCACCCGGACATACGGCATTTTCCACCCCGCGAGGCCTGTGCGAATTCATTGGCCGCCTTCGAGAACTCTCTCGTGGAAAGCCGATCGGATTCAAATTGTGCGTCGGGCATCGGACGGAATTTTTGGGCGTTTGCAAGGCGATGCTCGAAACTGAAATTTACCCCGACTTTATTACCGTAGATGGCGCGGAGGGCGGCACAGGTGCCGCTCCGCTAGAATTTTCCGATGCCGTCGGTACGCCACTAAAGGGCGGTCTGATTTTTGTTCACAACGCACTTGTAGGTTGTAACTTGCGCGACCGTATCCGCGTCGCGGCAGCCGGCAAGGTTGCCTCTGCATTTGCGATTGCACGAAATCTTGCGATCGGTGCGGATTGGTGCAATGCGGCGAGGAGTTTCATGATGTCGGTTGGTTGTATTCAGGCCCAGGCGTGCCATACCAATCGATGTCCGGTCGGGGTCGCGACACAGGATCCACGACGCTACTGGGCGTTGAATGTTTCTAACAAAGCAAATCGAGCATTCCACTTTCACCGGAATACCATGTCGGCCTTAGCCGAAATTGTTGCTGCTGCAGGTCTTGATCATCCAAGAGAGTTGGGTCCTTGGCACATCTGTCTCCGCGGAGAGGGTACCGACATTAAGACGTATGACGAAGCCTATCGTTTTTTAAAGCCGGGAGAGTTGATTGATGGCACAGACGATCCCGCATTTAGTTCCCATTGGCAGCATGCAACCCCAGATATTTTCCGCAAGGATGTAACGGCAGCCTGGTAAGGTAGGCAGTCACCGGTTGGTTAACACTGTAAGGAGTTCTGATGGCAGTCGACCCATTAACTTATCAGCCCAAGGGCGATAAAAAAAATTCGGAATTCTTTGAGACTTACAAGGTCAAGATTTATGAGCGTCGGAAGAGTTCGGGGCTAGAAGAACTATTGGGAAACCTGCGGGCTCTGGTCGTGCAAGTCGAGCATGGTGATGCATTCGCCTATCTCCAAGAGTTGTACCTGATGGGACCTTATCGTTTCGTCGCGGCTTTCCAGAATGATACGCACCGTATCTTTGTACTCCAGTCTCACACGGATTATCCGCGATTTATTGTGCTAGAGCCTCTTTCAACGGAATACGTGGATGAAATAACCATGAAGAATCGCCTGTATCCGCTTTCGTCAGCCAAGGCGAACGCGCGTTATGTGGGCGAAATATTTGAAACCAAAAATGCTGCCGAGACCCGCTCGATTCTAGAGTCACACAACATCCGATTTAACTATCATCACGAAACAAAAAATGCATTTTTCACGGATGCACAGATCGTGTTTTCTTTTCCCTCGGACTATACCTCGAACCGCGTCGGGTACTGCGACGCCGATATCGCAGATTACGATGCTTTACAGTTGGGCAAGCCTTTGGAGATTCCCGCCGTGGAACAAGGCAAGTTGGATAAGATCGAAGAATTTGCCAAACGGCACAAACTCGATCAGCTGCTGTTGGGCGTCGATCACATGGCGACTCGTATTCTGGCGGGTGAACGTGAAGACGCGATCTGTGAGTTTCTCACGATGTCAAATTACTATTTTTGGGGTGCTTACAATATTGCGGATATGAATTCCTCGACTAACGTGACTAGAAACGGCGCAATACATGATGACAAACAATCGCCGGCAAAGGTGTTTACTGCCAATAACATCCCTTCTTTCGTGAATTCGTTTGAGAATAAACCGATGCCGACAGAAGATTTTGTGCGAAATTTTGGTAGAAGGATGCATCACATTGCGTATGAAGTTCTCGATGGAGATCATCGCGGAGGTGAAAAGAATGTCGATTACGTTGTAGAGACGGTGAAAAATGAGGGGATTGATTTTCTGGCGCATGTGGTCGGAGAATGTAAAGACGAGCCTGATTTGAAACAAATATTTTCCAAGCACTCGGCATATTCGATCCTAATTACAGAGTACGTAGAGCGCTGCCATGCGTTTGACGGATTCTTCACCAAGACAAATGTCGCAGCATTGACCGAGGCGGCAGGGCAGGATGAACGATACCAGCACGGAAAGGTGTTTGATTAGTTTTCTGTTCTTGTTTTCGCACTAGAAGCCGTTCGAGTTTGTGCAAAGGAGTTATGAAATGGGTAATCTACCTGGTTCCCCGATCGCCACGTCCCTGACGGGGACACATCTGATCGATACCCCACTATTAAATAAAGGAACCGCGTTTACTGCGCAGGAGCGGCATTTGCTTCTGCTCGACGGATTACTGCCACCGCATTACGAGACAATCGACCAACAGGTGGACCGCTGCTATCAGGCATTCTCCGGTCAGCCCACGGATCTTGAAAAACACGTTTATCTGCGGAACCTGCAGGACACGAACGAAACTCTGTTTTATCGATTGATGCTGGATCATATCACTGAAATGATGCCGATTATTTATACGCCCATCGTCGGCCTAGCATGCCAGAAATTTAGCCATATCTACCGACGTCCGCGGGGTATTTTCATTTCTTATCCTGAGCGTGCGCATATGGATCAGATTTTTTCCAATGTAGACCGCGACATTGAGGTGATTGTGGTAACAGATGGGGAGCGGATCCTAGGCCTGGGCGATCAGGGTGCCGGCGGAATGGGTATTCCGATCGGAAAACTTTCACTTTACACACTTTGCGGGGGTATCGCGCCGGAAAAAACGCTGCCGATTTTGATCGATTTGGGAACCAATAATGAAGAGCGACTCAAAGATCCTACTTACATCGGCTGGCGGAAAAATCGAATTCGTGACAAGGAGTATGACGACTTCATCGAACAGTTCGTTGAGGCTGTGATGAGGCGATTTCCCAACGTGCTTCTGCAATGGGAAGATTTTGCTTCTGCCGATGCAGCACCGATTCTCGATCGCTATCGTGATCGATTGTGTACCTTCAATGATGACATTCAAGGGACGGCTGCTGTAGCGACAGGCACTATTCTCTCGGCGTTGGAGGTAGTAAAAAAACCGCTTTCCGAGGCAAACATTGTCATGTTGGGCGCCGGATCGGCAGGTCTGGGAATCACCTTACAATTGCAACGCACGATGGTTCGCGAGGGACTGAGTGATCAAGAGGCCAAGCAGCGTTGTTTTGTGGTCGACCAGAACGGATTGCTTTGCGATAATCGTGCTGGATTAAATGAAACATTGCATCCTCTAGCGCAAAAAAGAGAGGATTTGTCGAGATGGGATTGTGGCACGGCGGACTCGATAGATTTGGATGCGGTGGTCCGCAATGTAAAGCCGGATGTCTTAGTCGGTGTCACGGGCGTGGCTGGATTGTTTACCGAGGAGATCGTTCGTGAAATGGCGACCCACGTCGATCGCCCCATTATTTTTCCCTTGTCGAATCCAACCTCCCGTGCCGAGGCAACACCGGCTAATTTGTTAAATTGGACTGATGGTAAAGCGTTGGTGGCTACCGGCAGCCCATTTGATCCAGTGACGTACGCCGGCAAGAAATATACGATTGCCCAATGTAACAATAGCTATATTTTCCCCGCGATGGGACTAGCGATCCGCTCTATCGGGGCGCGTCGCGTGCTTGATGAAATGTTTATGGCTGCGGGACTTGCCTTGCGCGAGGTTTCCCCCGCACTAAAAAACTCCCAGGCATCGCTTTTGCCGTCTCTGGAAGACATGCGTAAAGTTTCAGTGCACATCGCAAAGGCTGTTGCAGTGGAAGCGGTGCGACAAGGAGTTGCCGAAGATATTGCAGAAGCGGAAATTGACGCGCGGCTGAAAAGTACGCTGTGGATGCCGGAATATCAAGAATTTACACTGGCGAAGTGATGTGGTGTTCGACTCTTGCGCTTCCATGTTGAGAGGAATCAGCGATGAAAAGCGACCAAATTTCAAAAGGAGCCGATCGACGAGTTGTCATTATCGGGGGCGGATTTGGTGGCCTGCACGCAGCTCAGGGTCTGGCGAATACAACAGCCAAGGTGACCCTCTACGACCGGCGAAATTATCACCTGTTTCAGCCGCTTCTCTACCAAGTGGCCACCGCAGAATTGGAACCGAACAATATTGCCTTTCCGATTCGAAAAATTTTGAATAAGCAGAAAAATTGCGATGTGGCCCTTGGCGAGGTTACATCCATTGATCTGAACGGAAAGAAGATCACGGTCAACGGTGGCGAAGTATTCTACGATTACCTGATAATGGCGACCGGTGCACGACAATCCTACTTCGGACATGATGAGTACCGCGACTGCGCGCCGGGTCTAAAATCGGTGGATGATGCACTTGAAATACGACGGCGCGTGCTGCTTGCCTTCGAAGAGGCAGAGTGGGAGAAGGATGCGGCTGCGCGGCAGGCAAAGTTGACCTTTGTCATTGTCGGTGGCGGGCCGACAGGTATGGAGTTAGCCGGAGCAATTATGGAATTGGCATCCAAGACGCTTCCCACGGACTTTCATAATATCGATACTCGCTGTGCACGCGTCATACTGATACAGGGTGCCGACAGACTAGTTCCAGGAATGCCGGAAGACCTGGCAAGGCGTGCCCAACGCGTGTTGGAAAAATCGGGTGTTGAAATTCGACTAAACACCCTCGTCACCGAAGTGACTGTCGACGGCGTTTCCGTTGGCGAAGAGCGAATTGCTGCGGAAAATATTTTTTGGGCAGCAGGCGTGCAGGGGCAAGCGGTCTCCGGAACCATGGGAGTGGAGCTGGATCGAGCAAGTCGTGTTATGGTGGGTCCCGATATGGCATTAGCAGACCATCCTGAGGTCTTCGTTATTGGTGACGCGGCCGCCGCAGTGGATGCGATAACCGGAAAGTCAATTCCGGGTGTCGCGCAAGGTGCGATTCAGGCTGGAGACTACGTCGCCCGCATTATCGCGGGTGAAATAAAAGGGAAAAATTCCGTGCCACGTCCGGCGTTTCAGTATCGTGACAAGGGATCCATGGCGATGGTTGGTAGAGGGAACGCGATTGCCGCAATCGGTAAAACACATCTCGGAGGATTTATCGGTTGGTTGACCTGGAACTTTGTTCACGCAATGTTTTTGATTGGATTCGGAAATAAATTGATCGTGGTATTTGAATGGTTCTGGAACTACGTTCGTCACACCCGTCAGTCTCGGTTAATTACGGGGGATCCGAAAGTCCACATTAAGGAGTTGCGGTGCAATAAATAGAGCCCGCTTCCAACGGGCTCTAGCGCAATGTTGCAGTCGGAATCTCTATGGAGAAACCCAGTTTTTCTCGCCCTGAAGCACAGCATTTACATTGTTTGTTCGCCGCGTGTGGGGATTCCAGATCTCTAACGCAATTTGATGTTTCGGATCTTCCGCTGTCTGCTCGAAGAGTGCGGCAACTTGGCGATAACCGGTCGCTGGCTTCCCGTTTATTTTGAGGATAAAGTCGCCTGGAATAAGTCCCATCTTTTCCGCCGCACTGTCTGGAGTGACCGTGTCAACAATCAAGCCGGTTTTGTCACCTTGTTGACCCAGGTACGCGGTAAATCCTAGATGACCCCAGTTCTGTTTCCATGGTTCTACCAAACCACCGACAACAGTCTGAGCATGTACGGGAAAAGCTTGCGAATACTTTTGAATTACTGGGTTTTGATTTCCAAACACACCCGCGCCCAGATAGGTACGATATGCGGGTGTGTATTGATATTCACCACCTTGGTTGGTGTAGTAATGGTGATGGACGTGGAGCACCAGCGGTTGAGGCGTTGGAGTGGGATCAGCATCACCGGCTTCCATGTCCGGATTGTCCTGTCCCCATACGGCAGCAACGGTTGCAACTAAAGCTACCGAAGTTGCAATCAACAGTGTGCCTGATTTACGCCGTAAAGCCTTAAACATCATAGTCCTGTTCCTTATTTCAAATTTCGAGTGCTCATCTTGCCCGTTATCGTTCATCGAATTTGATTCACACATGCCCCTAAAGAGTGAATCAAGCCCTCAAGCTCCCCATGATAGTCACTGACTTTCCGCCAATCAAACGGATCAAGCTTCCTGCGCGTGAATGTTTTATGCGACTTTAGAAACATCTGGAGGGCCCTGGAAGCGATGAATATGACACTCTATTTCTAGTTTTTTCGTGTACTTCGTGTAAATCTATTCCTGTTATAATAAATTGAATCAACGTGTTACCCGGGAATGGTTTTCCCATTTCCAGTGGCAGCATTCAAGCATATGCGGTCAACAACAAGGACCTAATGATGGGTTTACGTTTTACTCACTCTGGCAAAAATTTTGTTTTTACCCTTTTAATGATTGTACTTGTCCCGGCAATTTGTAGCGTAACACAGGCGACAGCTTTGGCGAGTGATACAACTTCGGTGGAAAAGGGGTCGTCATCACAGAGTTCCAGCAAATCAGCTCAAGCAGCTACTGCGCCGAACGATCCATCCGCCAAACGAGCCGCAGTAGCACAGGAAAAGGCTGCACGGGATAAAATTTGGAACAGCCCGGAGATGAAAAGAGCCAGAGCCTGGGTCGATGATTATCTTCGAGTCACAAATAAATATACGCCCGAACAAAAGGCAGCCTATAAAAAGCATCTCGCTCTGCTCACTGCTCCCCAGATGGAAATGTGGTTGATGCGGTTTGAACATGACCAAAACGTCGCAAAGCGAAAGGAAAGTGGATTTCAGTCCGCACGCAATGCGGGGCTCGCCCGCGATGAGGCAGCAATAAAGCAAAACCGAAAAGAACTCAGCGATATTGAAAAAGGTGAGAACACGGCTGCCGCGGACGAAGAAAAACGCCTAAAGAGCGAGCAGACTTTCGCCCGTTCGATGTATAAACAAAAGCAGCGGGAGGCCACGCAAATGCTCGAGGAATATTCATCGGGGGGATTTGGTTGGGGGTTTGGGATGGGAATGCGGTAGGCCGCATAGCATCCCCGCCGCTTCACTGGGCCTCTGGCAACAGATTGCCGAATGCCCGCATCCATGCGGGATTGCTCATCCAGGTTGAGGCCGTTACCAGCATCTGGTCCACCTCGATGCCATCCAAGCCGCGATCGACCCATTGGCCACCAGCCATTTCAACTTCCGGTCTGCAGAAGGGGACTGCAGTCACGCAACGTCCTTTGATTACTCCCGCGGCTGCCAGGATCTGGATACCATGACAGGTACAAGCCACGGGTTTGTTCTGTTCAAAAAAATGGCGCACAAAACTTAATACGTTTGCATCGCAACGTTGGTACTCCGGGGCCCGACCCCCGGGCACGACCAAGGCATCGTAAGAGCCCGGTACAATCGCAGAAAAATCGTGCGTTACCGGAAAGTCGTGACCTCGCGCTTCGGTGTATGATTGCAAAGACGTATCTGCCAGATCATGAACGGCAGTCACCACACTCGATCCACCAGTTTTTCCGGGCGAGGTCGTGTGTACTTCGTGTCCTAGCATTTCGAGGGCCTGCTGAGGAAAACGTACTTCAAGATCCTCATTGAAATCACCGACGATCATCACGATTTTAGCCATTTTTTATCTCGCAAAAAATTGTCCAAATGATGTTACTTGCATGCTATTGTGCGGACGAGTATTGCGCATTGAATGGCATCTGCCTAGTACCCCATCGGCTTTCATCAATGCAGTTAGAAAATTCGAACCGGGAAGAACTGTGCAACAGAGCCGTGTTTGATAGAAATGCCGACGACTAAAAATTGATGCCCGTTCGCAATAAAACGGTATCGCCTACCGAGAGATCAGGTCGGGTCCCGTCAAACTCAAATTCTCGGCCCAGAACATAGGCAAGCTCTGCAACCGTTGAGGTTCCTGGCGGTCGGAATATCCCGGGCAATTTTTTTTGGGAGTGCTCCCAGCCCAATGCGATCCGCCACTCGCTGTAGGTAAGCCGATCATCATTCCCGAGCACATCCCGATAGGCCCAAGTTCCCCCAGCGAAACCACCGCCTAAATAAAGCCAGTTTTGCTTCTCTTCTCTTTCGGAAACCAGATACATTAAGCGGGGATTCGGCAACATGAGATTCCATCGAACTTTAGGCGAGGAATCCCAGATTACCCCCGCTGCGGGAAGCACTGGAATATTCTGACGACCGGTGACCATGACACCGAAAGCCCACTGCAATTCTGCACGGCGAGAATACATTGCAAAACCGCCACCACGAATCTGCCACGCCTGACTGGTGATGTTTTCAAGATCGGACGCCAGTGCACCCTGAAGCATCCAGCGTAACGTCCAGCGTTGGTTCACCGGTCGGATCCAAGCTGCTCCGAGCGTAAAGTCAAAAAGTTCTACCGGTAAATTATAGCTTGGCGTAGCGTAGAGCATCGTCAGCCCGGCACCTCCAGAAATCAGGGGAGGGGGAGGGCCGAAAAACGGGTAGGTAGGGACGGTGACGGAGAGGTCATACGAAGCAATCGCAAGATCGTCTGCCTCTGGTTCCCATTCAGCTCGGAGTGAAAACCTCGGCCTGAGTAGACTTTTGAAATCGAGGTCAGGACTGCTCTGCAGCGGTTCGATTAGGGGAGGTTGTTCGGCACTTACGGTGCGTACCTCGCTTTCCTGTCCCCCCGCTTGACCGTCGAAAAGGAGGGTCACACCAATCAAGCATATAGCAATGACTGCAGACGGCGTTGGTAGTAAAGTTTTCATAGGAATTGCGCTCATAACCCGGTGGGGCTATAGGAAACGATCGACGCTCCGTCAAGGTAAAAATTGATGTACAAGATCGCGATGACAGCGTCATTTGGTAGAAAATAAAAGATTCGGCGGTAAGGCCAAGAAGACCCGTGTAAAGGGCCGATTTTTATCTGGTAAAAATTAATTGAAAGAACGGGCGGAGAGACCACGTTCTTTGCGACGCTCATCCATCAATCGACGGTATTCATGCCACTTGGCTCGCTGTTGAGGCGTGGTTCGTGATAAGAGTTCCCTTCGCCAGGTGTCGCGCTGCTCTTTGCTAGCATTTACCCATCCTCGACGGCGATCCGTTTTCTTTTTATCATTTCCCGCACTTTGAGGAACACCGCTGCCACCAGCATTATCACCGCCACCTCCGCCACTCTGCTTTTTATTTTCCTGACCTCGTCGCTTATTCCAGGCGGCGATCCGACGGTCCCATTCATCGATTTGTTTGTCAAGTTCCGCATCCCGCTGCTCGGGTGGCAGTGCGAGCACAATGTCAACGCGTTGCTCCATCCGCGAAACGAACATCTCCCGCATCTGATCTCGAGCAACTTTTTGTAATTTCTCTGGTAGCGATTTAAGCTTGTCGCGATATTCGAATATTTTTTCCACACGGCGTTCTTCAATTTTTTGTTTTTCAGCCTCTGATTCGTTATTAGGTTCCGAGGCCTCGGCGACACCGAATCGCATTGATGAGTGGATGTCCTTTTGCAATTGTTGAACCTCTTTCCATTCCGTCGTTTCCTCCGTTTGAATAATACAAGCGACCACAATTCCTACGACTACAAATCCTGGGAGAATCGCCCACCAAATACTTTTCATTACATCGCTTACCGTGCTGCGCCCAAAATCGCGGACTGGAAAATTTATGTTAAATGTCTACAAGCCTTCGACATGTCCGTCTGCATAAAGGTAATTGTAAGACCCCTCCTCATTCTCAGGTCCGTGGAAATTTTCAAAATCATGGACAATCCAGTATTCTGACTTTGGCCGCGTTTGCTCACCACTGCGACGACTGACAAAAGCTTCTTTGCGGGTTTTTGTTGCGAATCGCGATGCATTGTATTCGTAGCTTAATCCCTCATTCTGGAACCACTCTTGATCTCCCGGGCATTTGAATACTGCAGAATTCTGATCAAGAAATGGAAGCAGAAAATCCGCAAGCGATGCTCTTTCCGGAGTTACCGACGGTACGACGGCTGCATCGGGGTAGCGTCCATTTGTACCCTGAGATTCTAGATAGGTTTCCATGGCTAGGCCAATTTGATGCAGGTTGGATTGACACTGGATGCCCCGAGCGCCTGCGCGGACATAGTTAACTGCCGGTAAGAGCATCGCAATTAGAATGCCGATCACTACGATCACAACTAATAGTTCGATCAGCGTGAAGCCATAGTAAAAAAGTGTATGGGGCTGCGGTCGACAACGCCGATTTTTTTTTTCCATCTGACGCATCACTATTCTTTAAATCGCCCGGATAATCGCAAAGCAAGCAAAGCAAATAGATCCGATCGCTAGCCCATACGCCACCAATTCAAAATGGGTGAGATAACTAACCGTCGTAAAATACGATGAGTTAAACGGTCATTACGATGATTATAGAGAATTCCGATTATAACGACGATGACACGGAGAGTACGGAAACAACCGGGTGTCTTGCTGCGCGTGCGGAGCAATAAGAGGTTCCGCCTGAAACAGCATATTTTACTTAATTTTTAGCCCATTATTTCGCTGCATACAATTCGTACTATTGAGAATTGTACGCGGAATGGAGGATACGTGTCCAGGAAGCGGGCGATTGCTGGCAGAGCTTTACATCTCATGCTAGCAGTCTTCGGGCTCGCTCTCGAGGCACCGTTTCATGCTGCGCGGTCACATGCCGAGCCGATCGCATCTCGAGAAATACGCCCTGTTCGCTTGCCGCCGGTATCCTCTGAGGAAATTCCCTCGACGTCGGTAGAACTGATACCTGATCCCTCTGGGGTCCCCGAAGGGGCGCTCTGGGATGATGATCTGCCGGTGGGAAGTGAGTATCCGGGCATCGAAGTCCTTCCGTCGGGTATTGCACCGCGCACCGTGATTGAGCTGCCGATTCCTCCGGTGACACTCGCCCATACACCGCTTAACTTCAATGTCCCGTTGTTGCTACAGCAAACGGAATATGCATGGGATACGCATCTCCCCCCGGAAGATGCGTTTCAGGGTCTTGGATTTGACATGCTTGTTCGCGGTGCCTATCTCAATGATCAGCGCATTGAGTGGAGCGGCAATGAGGCCACGTTTTTATCCGAGGCTATTCTGGGCGCAACGTACCGAAGAATGGGGCAAGAGTGGCTGACGACTGTCCGTGGCGAATTTTATTTAAATCAGCCCTTTGATCGGAACATGCTGATCGATCCGGCGCGCTTGCCATACATAAATAATTTCGAAGTTGATATTTACGAAATATCACAACTATTCGTCTCTGCGCAGAAAGGTAATTTTATGATGTCCATCGGAAAAATTATCACGCCTTTCGGGCGTGCGTATTTTCCGATTTATGAGAACAGTCGGGAGGACGCTCCGTTTATTCGCACAGAATCGATCCTTTGGCGGGAAACGGGGGTTCTTTTCCAATATGCAGGTGGACTTTCTGTGATCTCAGCAGGGCTGGTCAACGGAGGAATCGACAAGGATACAAATTCTTCGAAGGCACTCATCGGACGCGTGGGCTTCGGTCGGGACAACTTTGCGATCGGTACGTCGATCAAATGGCATGATGGGGTTGGATCAGAACATCAAAAGGTACGTAGAAATCACCTTGGGTTCGATGCGATGTATCGTTGGGGTCGTTGGCAATTTTCTGCGGAAGGTATTTACGATGAATATGGGTACCGCAAACCGGGGAGTAATTTAAATGGGGAGTTATTTACCGCTGAAGACATCCGCTGGGGTCGCAGTATTTACTATCGAGAGACTCTGGCTCCGGATGGTAAGAAACTTACAGGATTTGGTTATTATGTGAACCTTAATATTGATTTGGATCGTTGGCTTCTGATGCTGAACTACGGGGAATACTATCCCCGGCAAATTGGGATTCGCTTGCACGACCACATTAATCGACGGGGAATCGTGAAAGCCGTCTACCGCCTGGGATCCCAATTCGAGGTTTACGGCATGCTCCTTCGTGAGAATGATCTACACGGCACGCTCGAGGGTAGAACCCGCTCCGGAACCAGCGTGCTGAGCGGATTGCAGTTTTTACTCTAGCTGCAATCTTGCTATCTCTAACGCATTGCACGAATTGCGAGCGAGATGCTTCCCCGTGTAGCAAGTCAGTTTGCTGCGGGTGCCCCGATTCGCTTATGCGAAATATTCGCACATCGATCAATTTACTGGATTGTTTGCAATAAAAATCGAATAATCATTGCAAATATTCTTTCTTGAGGACACCATGCTTGAGGGGGCGAATTTACTCAACATGCAGGGACAAAAAAATCGATGGAGTGGAGGGTAACTCTTTCAAAAAATTGAATCAAATGGCCAGTTGATTCAATTTTCTCCGGCACCATCGAATGTCTTGTGCATCGAAAACGAATGGAGACAGGGAAGTGGAATTTCCGAACTGGCTAGGTGGGCTGCTCAAGCCCCGTAAAAAATTTGGGTCGAAATTATTAGTGCGTCGCAACCCTGACAATAAAAAACTACGCTGCGAATCGCTCGAGAAACGACGCATGTTGAGTGGCGTGGCCCTCATTGCCCAAGGTTCCGCTGATAGCGCGGTACCACAAACGGAAGTCCATGCTGATCCGATCGGCGATGGATTACTAGTTCAGGGACAGGAATTTGGATCGTCAAGTAACCTAATCGCTTCTGGTGGCCTCGGATCAGTTACTGTGGCTGCTGCATCTTCGCCTGACTTTTCGCCTGAATATACGACGATCAACGGAAGAAACTTTGGCTACTATGTGCCAGAATCGTATGATCCGTCGACGCCTACCCCCCTTCTATTCATGTTTCACGGGATGGGTGGTAACAGCAGTGAGCAAAGCGGTGGGTCAGCGGAAAATGGTTATTACGGATGGCAAACCACGGCGCATGAAAACGGATTTATTGTGCTGTTTCCCGAATCATTAGGTTTTTTTAAGACTTGGGATCTGGGTGCTGGCGGAAGCTCATCGGATCTGCCTTTTGTCGATGATATGATTGACTGGGCAACCACAAACTACAACATCGACACGTCTCAGGTATTCACGACCGGTCACTCGTGGGGTGCCTATTTCAGCTACTACGTAGCAAGATATCGCAGCGAAGATATTGCTGCCTTTGCAGCACATTCTGGAGGTCTTGGCGGCGCTTTTTTTCTAGGAAGCACACCAGCAGTGCCTAGTGGACCGTCTCCTACGCCCTCGCTGAATGGAATCGTGCTACATGCTGTCGATGACGGTATTGTTCCCTACTCGAACAGCCAAAAACTCTACGATGACCTCCTGGCTAACGGACATAACGTATACGACGATGGCATCGGCAACGACGGCATCATCGAAGTTGATGGCTGGGGTCCTGATAATCATCGCTACCGCTTGCAACATAACCAGACGCAGTGGGATTTTTTCCTCAGTGTGGCCCCTGATGATGTACCGCTCGTTCTTAGTCTTGCAATTGTCGATGCCTCGATTGCTGAGGGCGCTGGCGCTTCGGCGACAACTGCCACGGTAACGCGAAGTGATTCGCGGGGGGATCTGACAGTCCTGCTCACAAGTGGCGACACAAGTG
>DLCF01000076.1 GCA_002480485.1 Planctomycetaceae bacterium UBA7805 | reverse complement strand
CTGATTCGTCGTCGGCCTGACCTGAGGGCACTCGAGCGTGCCGCGGCATCTGCCAGTGCACGCATCGGTGTTGTTGCCTCAAGCCTCTATCCGAGTTTAGCGATCGATGGAACGATCGGATTGTCGGCTCGCAATTGGAGTTCCATCTGGGAATCCAATAGCATTGGAGGAAATTTTGATCCAAGATTTGATTGGAAGATTCTGAATTATGGGCGTATCATGAATGAAATTGCAGCGCAAGATTCGGTATTCCAGCAACGGGCGATTGAGTATCAACAGCAGATTCTTGATGCTAATAAAGAGGTGGAGGATGCGTTGGTTTCGTATTTGAAAAGCCAAGAGCAAGTCAAAATTTTGCTTGAAAGCACAAACTCATATAAAGAATCCGTCAGGCTTGCGACGCTGAAATATAAAGCAGGGGAAACAGATTTTAATCAGGTATTTCTCCTGCAGTCGGATTTGACAAAAATCCAGGATAAATTAGCTCAGGCCGAGGGGTCGGTAGCGACCAGTCTCATAGGTATCTATCGAGCATTAGGTTCTGGTTGGCAAATTCGTTTGAGTGAGTCGACCCCCGCAGGTGCTCCAGCCGCACCTGAGGACTTGCCTCAACCCCCGCCGGCTACTTTAGAATTGACTGAAGAATTTATCTCCCCGGATTATGAGTCTCATGAATTAGTTGAGGTAAAAGAAAATCTGGTCGATCCACTAGGGCATAATCCTCCGATTGAGGTGCCCACGGTTGCCCGTATCCTGAAAAATCAGCGGGCCGTGGCACATCAATCCACCGTGGACCAACTCGAGAGTGCTGCGGTAAGAGGTGTGGCACTCGATAGTGATATGCGGATCCGCAAGATCACTTCGTTGGCCGAATGAGCCTCGAGCGGTCGCGGTTTATTTGAGCACGCGATCCCGCTCCTGAGACTTCACTCACAAACCATTGCAGATGAAAAACGTCAGGCGATAGACCGTTCTCGCAGTTCACTACCGAGCATCACCCAATACCAACCGTTGAATATCATTTCGATGCCAATGAATAGGCCAATAATAACTTCACCTGTATCGGGCCACCCTTTGTAAATCATAATGCCCAGCAAAATCGCGATCATCCCGCTCAGTAACGCCCAACCCCAACCGGGAAACTGGATTGCAAGTGCTGCCGCAATGCGAAAAATACCACTTACGATAAAAAACGCAGCAAGCAGTGCACTTAGAATCAGGACGGCATGTTCCCGATCGTCCACCATAAACAGCCCGACAACAACATAGATGATCCCGATCAATAGATTTAATAAAAATCCGCTCCATTTTCCTGCCCACAAGGCGTTCACGATCTGAACTACACCACCTGCGAGAATCAGAACGCCAAAAAGAACAACGGCGGCTTGGGAAGCGAACCAACAGTATAATACTGCAATCAGCCCTAGAGTCATCAGCACTACGCCGAGTGTACTGAACCATTTCCACTCGTCTTGCAAATGATAGAGTTCGTGAGTGTCATCCCCATTTGCTCTTGCAGGTACACGTTTAGCCATGGATTCTCTCCCCTGAATTTATTAAGTGTGAGTGCTGACGAAAAAAGTAACATCGCATACTGAATCATCAGATTTTTACATGCAGCCACTAGCGGCTAGGTTATTTCGGACATGTGTTGAGGGCCTGGGTAACTATCCTGATTACCAAAAACAAGAAAAGCAAGTATTAAAACGGTGTTTTTTACGCCAGTACAACAACAAAATGCTTTTTTCCAATTCTGGATTCCGCCATCGTGTTTCTACTCGAAATGAGAACACCAGTGCTTAACTACGAGGCTAATCAATCTACGTCGTGACTTTTGCCTGCCAGAATATGTTGTGATCGTGCGCCACTGCTTCTCTTCACTGAAAGCATCTCTTAGAATTTCACCCGATTTCTTCAATACGCAACTGATTCGGTGACTTGATTTCATGCAAATGATCAACCGGAAATTAATGTAGTGAGGATTCCTATCATGGAACAAACGCTCGGCGTCCGACCCTCTCGGGGCGTCACACTTCTATTTTCCATTGCAGCACTAGTGATTGTTATTTGGGGGATGCGCGAGGCGGCACCGCTGCTTGTAGAGATTCTGCTGGCTGTTTTTATCGCCATCGTTTGCGCGCCGAGCCTTTATTGGTTGCAACGGAAAGGCCTTCCATCCTGGCTCGCCCTTATCGTTGTTATCACCCTCATGCTTTTGATCGCCTTCGGTTTCATTGTGCTAATGGGATCTTCGATTTCAAGTTTTTCATCCAATCTGAGTCAATATAAGAAGAGCCTCACGGCGACCTTTCAGGGGGTGCTCAATTTTCTGGACGATACTCATCTGGTCGAAAGGCTGGAGAGGGTAACGGGACAAGATATCGTCACGTCGATCGGAAACTCCATGGATGTGAACCGGGCAGTTCAGTTCGCTGGGAACACGGTAAGTGAATTGGGCGCTGCCTTTGGGAGTGCATTTATGATTTCATTAACGGCTATTTTTATTCTTTTAGAAGCATCTGGATTTCAAAGAAAGCTGTCTGCAATGGCCGGTGAGTCGGCAGCCAGATCACGGTTAAATTTCGATCGAATCGTGAATGAAGTTCGTCATTATCTGATTCTCAAAACGTGGATGTGTCTTCTCACGGGCACGCTCACAGGCCTCTTCCTTTATTTCATGGGCCTCGACTATCCATTTCTTTGGGGCACGCTAGCCTTCCTATTAAATTTCATCCCGAACATCGGTTCTATCATTGCGGCCGTACCTGCCGTACTGTTAGGACTGGTGCAATTTGGTTGGGAAGGTGCGGTCGGCATCATTGTGGGCTATGTGGTGATCAACGGTCTGGTGGGTAATTTTTTAGAGCCCAAGATCTTTGGGCAAGGGCTAGGGCTCTCAACACTGGTGATTTTTCTGGCGTTAATTTTCTGGGGATGGATTCTTGGACCCGTTGGCATGGTTCTTTCTGCGCCTTTGACGATGGTGGTTAAGATTATCGCGGAGAGCCAATCGGACACTCGCTGGATCGCAATCCTTTTAAGCTCAGATGCTTGCGTACGCGATGTCCCAGATTAAGCTGACGCACATGCGGTACTCTGATCCAACTTCGGGAAAGAGGAAGTCCTTCCACAACAATTTGTTTGAATTCTATCCAAAGGGATTCTGCTCTTCTTCCGGAGTGAGTGGCTCAACTTTTTTGGGTGCCTTTTCAGCATCTGAATTTTTGGGCTTTTCATTTCTTGGTGGGGTACCGGCGGGTTCGAAGAAATCATCGGGGGAATCAAGGTCACTTTTATTCAATGGATCGACAATCCGCCCACCCGGGCGCACGACCACCAGTTTGACTTGGTTGATGTAGAGGTAATAGGTCATCCCAGTTTCACTATAAACGAGGTAATCACGACCAATAGCTTCAACCTTTTTGATGTTTCCCCAGTCGGAAATGACACAACCGGTTTGCTCCCATTGAACATTGATGAACTGGCCGACCTCCAGCGCAGAAAAAAGCGGATGTTTCGGATTAACCTCACGGAAATTTTGTGCACCTAATCCGATGCACAAGAACCCAATAATTGCGATCAATAGACGAATATTTTTTTTGTTTAAAGCCATAATTTTTTCCTAAAATCGAAACATTAATTGCTGTGATTTAATTAATCCGCGATGCGCGGATGAATCGATCAAATATTTTTGTTTTACGGTAGCGATATTTGATCGAATTAGACTGCGAGTTCGCGAATTGCACGAGCGTTGATGATGTCTCTCACAATATCCTGTCGCCCAACGATCGGCCATTGTGTTCGCACTGAAAAGACCACGAATCGTAATTAATTTTGTGCGACACCCGAGGAGCATAATAGAGAATTCACTCTTTGCACCCTCCAAATGGTTTGCCTTGAGGCAACTAGACCGTCCCCCCAAATTACCGTGGGTTTGTGACGGCTAACGTGATCCTAAGGCCACAAATTCTGACTTGGGGCAAGTAGGACCGGGGAAAGCAGAGATTTTACTTACCCTAAATCCAGTTGAATTCATAGCTTATGGATCATTGAAGTCTGCTGTTTGGGAAAACAGTGAGAGTTGGTAAAAATCGCCTGATTATGCCCGCACGACCTCATTTTACGAGATATTGTAGTAATGTTCGTTGCGCCCTAATAAAATGGACATTTACGGGCCGGTTCCAGAACCGTCGTCGTCGTTCGCTTCAGGGGTGCAGTGGATCTACGCGCGAGGTGTTTAAGCGACACAAGAAAATGTGTTGTTTTTCACTAAACCACCCAAGGATAGGAATCGGAGCCTTTGTCATGATCAATCGGTTGGCAATTTGCGCAGCGGCTTTTTGCTTCGTTTACAGTACAGGGATTTCCTCTGCTGCAGATCCCATGTTGGTGACTGCTGGTGCTGCAAGGCTCGACACTTACGACCAGGATAACACCGAGTTTTTTGCGCTTAGTATTCAGCCCGAGGGGGAAGATATCGTAGCGTTGACCACCGATGTTGTGGTTCTCTTTGATACCTCGGCCAGTCAAAGCGGTGAATATCGCACGGCGGCACTGGAAACACTCCAGACCTTTCTAAAGACATTGGGGAATAACAATACAGTCAAATTAATAGCTGTTGACGTTGATGCCAACATTTTGACCGATTCATTCCTCGCGGCTCAAAGTTCTCAGATGCAGGATGCATTTTCAAAGCTTAGCCGTCGCGTACCACTTGGGTCGACCGATATGGCAAAGGCAATTCAGGCGGCAACAGAAAGTTACACCGAACCCGGATCGAATCGGCGAGCAATTCTATATATTGGTGATGGACTGAGCGCCGCAAAAACCACGTCGAGCCCAGCATTTCAGGACCAGGTTGCCGAATGCAGAGAAAAACAGATTCCGTTTAATAGCTTCGCGATTGGACCCAACACCGATCCTCTTTTTCTCGCAACGCTTGCCAACCAAACCGGTGGCCGTTTACTCACAGATGGCGCGAGTATTACCCCGGATGTGGCAGCAAGTCATCTTGTGAAAGCAGTTCTCGGCACGGTGATCTGGCCCGAATCCTCAGACATTAAATGGCCGGAGGGTGTTACCGCATTCCCTTCCCCTTTACAACCGCTTCGCACCGATCGTGATAACATCGTTCTCGGTACAGGCAAGGCTATTTCGGGTTCAAAGTTGACCGTCTCGGGTAGTGTCGGCGACCAGCAGGTACACCTAGAATTTAATATTCCGAAGTCGTCAGCCAACGACGCGAACAGTTATCTACCTCACCTCGTTGAAATGGCCAGTAGGCCAGGTAATTATTTGCCCACCCTGGGAACTCAGGGCCTCGGCAAGGTACGCAACCTTGTTGCACGCAATGTGGAGTCGTTGAATCGACTCGCGCAGTCCGCTCAGTCAGTAGGTGACTCTGGCGCTGCACAGCGTCTTTCAGCTCGTGCTAGCGAACTGGATCCGAAAGACCCGGATGCTAATCGACTTGCAAAATCAAGCGTCCCTCAAAATTCCAGCGATTCAACCACCCCTCCCTCGTCGCAAGATAGTCTGCTTGAGGAGTATATTGCCTCCTCCGGGAGCGGAATCAGCAAGGTGGAGGACCGTCAAAAAGTCGTAACCGGTGCGATTAAGGCAGATGTTTCTGTTGAACTAGAGAAGTCAAATCGCTTGATGGATAGTGATCCCGGATCGGTTGAGGCACGACTTAAACTTATGCTGCAAAACGTAGGCCAGGCAACAGATCTCGATCCAGATGTCCGACTACAGTTAGAAAATAAATTACGCTCTGCTATTCGTCTAGCAAGCATACGTAAGCAAGAGCGGGAAAAAGAAGTCCGGGAACAACAACAGGTTCTAGCGCAGCGTGAAGATCAGGAAAGAAGGATCGAAGATCTTGAGCGGGATGAAGAGAAGATAACCCAACTGATGGCAAGATTTGATTCGCTGATGAAAGAGGATCGATACCAAGAAGCGGAGCAGGTTATCGTCGAAGTCGATGAGGCAACAGAAAAAAACCCCATTCTGGCGGATCCCACGTTCGTTTCTGCTAGTCGCAATGCCCACAATGCGATGATGTATTACGAGTATATGCGGACCATCGAGAGTGCAAATCGCATGCGTGCACGGGCATTTTTAGACGTAGAACAAAAATCTATTCCGATGCCGGATGATCCGCCAATCACCTATCCGGACGGTGAAGTATGGCGTGAGATGACGCTTCGCAGACAAAAATATGCCTCGGTCGATCTGCAGGATCGTTCCACGGCCGAAAAGAATATAACGAAAGCCCTCGATTCGCCTGTCCCTCCGGGAGGCGGCGTTCTGGAGTTTGATGAGCAACCGCTTGATATCGTCTTGGAGACACTTCAGGACTCGTTTGCCGACACTAACTACCCCATTAACATCGTGCTAGACACTCAATCGCTCAACGAGCTCATCGACACTGACAATCCACCAGTTGTCACCATTAAAGTAAGCGGTATCTCGTTGCGATCCGCACTTCGGCTGATTCTTCGCCGAATTGAAGAGCAGCTGACGTACACAATTCGGGATGAGGTGTTACTGATTACGACGAAGGAAGACTCTGCAGAGCAACTCATTACCAAGGTGTATCCGGTTGCAGATCTTGTGCTGCCAATCGTGCTGGGTACACAAACCGGGGTGGGCGGTTTCGGAAGTAACACTGGCGGTGGAATGATGGGGTTTGGCGGAATGGGTGGTGGCATGTCTGCTGGTATGGGTGGCATGGGTGGCGGCGGCATGGGTGGCGGCATGGGCGGTATGGGCGGTGGCATGGGTGGTATGGGTGGCGGCATGGGTGGCGGCATGGGCGGTATGGGCGGAGGCATGTTCAGTGATCGCCGATTGAAGATCGATATCGAATGGATCAAAGAAAGTCCTGCAGGAATAAATATTTACCAATTTCGCTATGCTGGGGGCGGCCCCCTTTATCAGGGAGTTGTCGCGCAAGAGTTGCTCGACACGCATCCGGAAGCCGTCGTTATGATGCCGGGTGGCTATTACGGCGTGTTGTATGAGCGGATCGATGTCGATTTTCTTAAATTGCCAGACGCGGATATTGAAAAGAAATCGCCAGCGAGCAAGAGTAGAATGC
>DLCF01000048.1:5684-10593 GCA_002480485.1 Planctomycetaceae bacterium UBA7805 | reverse complement strand
GATGGTGCCGTTTGTCTACATCCGGGATGCTGACCGCTGGTTTCCTCGCCGGGCGATCTTTCTCAAGCCTCCTGGCGCTCCGGCCGATGCTCTGCATAAAGGGCGTTGGAACAATACATGCATTGGATGTCACTCTACCCACGGAGATCCCGCAATTTCGGCTCTGGGGATGGAAACGCAGGCCGCAGAGTTCGGTATCGCTTGCGAGGCTTGCCACGGCCCTGGAGAAAATCATGTACGTTTTCATCAGGAGGGAGTTCATGTAACCGAAAATAATAAAATACCGGTCGATGACATTATCAATCCAACCTCATTATCGCATGAAAGAAATGCGGAGGTATGCGGTCAGTGTCATAGCACTTTTGCTGATGATCTTGCATCTTTTGTCACCCAGGGCGATCAGTATCGTCCGGGCGATGATTTATGGGAAACGCGAAATCAGGCAAATCTCATAAAAACCGACTCTCAATTCTGGAGCGACGGAATGGTGCGTGTATCAGGCCGTGAATTTAACGGATTACTGGATACTCCCTGCTTTCAAAAAGGTGAGATGACTTGTGTTTCGTGTCACGCGATGCATCAGGAAGAGCAGGACCAGCGTACTGCTTCGGAGTGGGCGAACGACCAACTTCGGGTCGATGCAATCGGAAATGGTGCCTGCCTCGAATGTCACCAAGAATACCGAACCGATGCCGATCTGACTGCGCATACCCATCATCCGGCAAACTCTTCAGGCAGTCTTTGTTACAACTGTCATATGCCACACACTTCGTACGGATTGCTCAAAGCAATCCGAAGTCACCAGATTTCCAGTCCCGATACGCATGTAGACTTATCGACAGGTCGTATGAATAGCTGCAACCTGTGTCACCTTGACAAGACACTTGCTTGGACAGCTGATTATCTTGAAACATGGTATGGAATGAAGCCACCAGTTTTAGATGAGGAACATCAGCGTGTCTCGGCCGCAGTGCTCCAGTTGCTGACCGGTGATGCCGGACAAAGGGCCCTGATGGCTTGGCATCTGGGGTGGCCAGAGGCGCAAGCGATTTCAGGGAATGAATGGATGGCACCTCAACTGGCTGTGTTGCTTGAGGACCCCTATGATGCGGTGCGCTATATCGCTAATCGGTCACTGACGTCTCTTGCCGGTTACGCGAATTGGTCCTTTGATTTTCTTGCGCCGCCGCAAGATCGAGCGGAGGCAAGACGGCAGGCCATTTCGCTTTGGAATCGGTTAACCGATTTTGCGAAGGAGCCAAACGCTGCTGTGCTACTAGATGCCGAAGGAAATCTCCAGTACGAACAACAGCAGCAATTGCTCAAGCGACGGTCTGACCGCGAGCTATACTTGCGGGAATAGCGACGTAAAGTTTGGCTGCAAGCTTGGCGAAGCTTTCGTGACCATGATGGCTTTGATTGCTTTAGCGGGTCACATGAACCGAATGTGCCGGATATGCCGATCTGGCGGGTCGAACCCGACCACTGCGAGTGCCCTTAGTTCGAGGGTAATTCGTTCCTTGGACGATTCTTGACGCTAGACTTATGGTGTAAAATACCCGTGACCAGCTCGAAGGACATATGACGTTCATTAACCTGTCGGGTCTTTCCATTCATTTTCATTTGTTACAGGTGGTATGCCATGCGAAACGGTCGAAGTGCATTTGAAATATTGTTGGTTCTCATTTCAGTGGTAGCGATCGTTTTGTTTCTCTACGGGACCTTTGGGCGCGATAAATCTGCAGCGGGGAATGGGATTCTTGTCGTTGATTCGCATCAGGTCTACAAAGATCTCGGACGTGATCTTGTAGATTTACAAGCTCGACAGCAGGCAAAGACGCAATTGGAAACCCAATTAAAAAATGTACAGGCAGAAATTCGTGAAGAGATGGATGCAAAAAAAACAGAATTCGGAGAAAACCCGACGGAGGAGCAAGTAGAAATCTTAACTGCAATGGAGCGTGATGCGACGGTTCGCATGCAAGGTGAAATTGCCAAGAGTCAGCAATCTTTGACAAAACTTGATATGCAGTTGCGTCAACAGTTTCGAAATGCAATGAAACCGATAGCCGATAAAATCGCGGCAGAAAGGGGAGCAAGTATCGTTCTGATCGCCTCTCCTGAAGTGATTTTGAGTGTAGACCAGTCAGCCTTTATTACCGATACGGTGGTCCGCGCGATGCAAGAACAAACGTCAGATGTTGGATTCTAAAAAAATATTTTTCCAATTATCGACGTGATTTTAATTTCATCTTCTATGTAATTGATTGTGAATCGTAAACTGCTGACCTCGAACCCATGAATGCACCACAGGACACTGCGACGGGTACCAAGTTAAGCCTCGGGAAAAAAGTCTGTTTCGCATTGTTCGTCGGCGTACTATTTTTCGGATCTCTCGAGGTGATTTTTTGGTTGTCCGGGGCGGAGACCGTTCTTGAGACAGAAGATCCGTTCCGTGGGTTTTCAACGTTAGTCAAAGTTTTCCAGCCCGGCAGAGAAAGCTATCAAACGCGACAAGATTCCGCGCACAGGACCTTTAACAACCAGTCGTTTGTGCTGCAAAAACCGGAAAACGGTTTCCGCTTTTTTACGCTGGGCGGATCAAGTTCGTATGGCTATCCTCGAGGCGCGGAGGTGGCCTTCCCTGCAATTCTCACCGAGTTGCTCGCGGCGAGTCATCCCGGATTGTTTATTGAGGGTGTCAATGCGAGTGGAATTTCGTACGGGATGCATCGCCTGAACATCGTGGCAGAGGAACTGGTGCAGTATGAGCCTGACCTTCTGATTGTCTACAGCGGACACAACGAATTTATTGAACCTGGATTTTTCGAGTCGCTTAAAAGTCGCGGAGTTGCGAGAGAGGGTTTGGAATTTGCCCTGGCTCAATCGAGACTCTATGCGTTGATGCGATCGGCTATTACATCTGCGCGTGAATCAGAAAATTTGCATGCCTCGGTTGGAACGACGGTCGGCCGACAAGTGCGTCGCGATCAAACACAGATTTACACCCTCGAAGAAAAAGAAAGAATTATCAAACTGTATCGGGAAGGTTTAGAGCGACTTGTCGAATTGGCACAATCCCAAGGTGTTCGCGTGCTTCTGGCGACCATACCGGCGAATCTGCAAGGCTGGCGGCCAGAAGCCTCGACCGGCAGCGGTCAGAACCACCGCCAATGGGTCGAAGCACAGACGGCGGGACGCAACCTGATGAAACAGGGCAACTACGAAGCAGCGGTTCAATCGCTTGAAACAGCGGTGCAGATCGAACCGGGGCATGCAGACACCCATTTTGATCTCGGTATTTGTTACGAAAAACTGGGTCTTTGGGAGGAAGCGAGAAAATCTTACCAGGCCGCCTGTAACTACGACGCGTCGCCGATTCGTAGGATTGATGGCATCAATCAGGTTATTCGTGATGTCGCAAATGAAAAAAATACGCTCTTTGTCGATGTAGACAAATTATTTGAGCAACAGAGTGAGCATGGTCTTGTGGGGTATCAACTCATTGAGGATTACGTGCATCCCACACTCATCGCGCATGAGGCAATTGCCTGGGAAATGTGGAAAGTGATAGAAGCATCTGGCTTGCTGGGGCAGGTTGGTGAAGCAGACCAAGAAATCTTTGACCGAATCATTGAAGCACGCAAAGATTTGAAATTAGAAAAAGATATGCCCTGGTTCTATAACCAGGGCGTTGTGCTGGAGAACCAAGGTCAGATTGAAGCAGCGCTGGCCAATTTTCGTAAAGTTGTTGAAATGGCGCCTACGAACGAAACGGCCCTTTTGAATATCGGAAAAGCACTAACGAAGCACGGAAAGGCGGAAGAAGCAGTGCCCGTCTTGCGTCAAGTCTGTGCTCTGGCACCGGAGAATCCAGAAACACATGTGAGCCTTGGTTCGGCATTGCTTGATACGGGAAATCTCGAGGAGGCGATTACGGAGATTAAAAAAGGCATCGCGTTAAAACCGAACTATCCTAACGCCTATAACAGTCTCGGAGCTGCACTCGCTCGAAGTGGAAAACTCAAGCCAGCAGTTGATGCGTTTCAGATTTCCGTTTCGCAAAATCCCGATCATGCGGCTGCACACAACAATCTTGGCAGCGCGCTAGCGCAGCAGGGTAATTGGAACAAAGCTGCTGTTGCCCATCGGAAAGCATTACAAATTAATCCTGGGTATGCCAACGCCGCTGAAAATCTTGCCGCTGCATTAATGGCAATTGGTCTACCGGATCAAGCGATCGAGCAATATGAGGTGGCTTTGAAGATTGCCCCCGAATCGCGCAAAACGAGGCTGCGTCAAATTGCGATTCTGTCCGAGCGAGGTTTATTGGCCGAGGCAATGAGTCATTTGCAAATTCTCTTGGCGCAGGATCCCCAAAACGTGGACGTGTGTACTCGATTGGGCGACCTCTGCTTAGAGGCAGGAAATTTCAAGCGAGCGCTGCAACTGAGAAACCAAGCCTACGAAATCGCGCCGGATCGAGTTGACGCTGTCAATAATCTGGCTTGGATCCTCGCAACGACACCGATAATCGATGATCAAGATGCTACCAGGGCTGTTCAACTTTCGGAGCAGGCTGCTGACGCAAGCGAGTACGGGAGTGCTGGCGTGCTCGATACGCTTGCGGCCGCAAGGGCAGCGGCTGGCGATTTCCCCGGGGCAATCAAGGACCAGGAAAAAGCAGTTGCCTTGGTGCCTCAGTCGCAAAGAGCGCCTTTCCAGCAACGTTTGGAACTTTATCGCAAGCAGCAACCGTTTCGGCTTCCACAGAAGCCGACAGCTGAGCCTGATCGTTCATAGGGTGCGGAAATTCCGAAAGTATCTCTCTGGCAAGAACAATAGAACTTATTCAGAACACAACAGGCAGACCGATTTATATCGTTTGATTGTTGAGGATCTCAGGGAG
>DLCF01000048.1:0-5294 GCA_002480485.1 Planctomycetaceae bacterium UBA7805 | reverse complement strand
GCATCTGACGTGGAAAAAGGAGCGATCGTGGTAGACGGACATCGTAGCAAAAACCGATCGGATGCGGTGGTAAGCCGGGTTGGTGCCATTCAGCGCCTCGTGGTCTTTCTTCTGGTGCTGATTTCGGGTGGCGTTGCGATCTGGATTTCAATGGCTGCTCAGGTGCAAAAAAACGCACCGCAGAGCGAACAGAGTGCCTTAGCACAATCGAAAGAACCCCCGTCAAAAGTGCTTCCGGTAAGCGGGTCGTTACCAACGTCGGCGCATGGGGTGGGATGCCTGCAAGCAGAAAATCCGGATGATCCAACTCAGGACGGGTGGGAAACGGAGGCCTTTGCCAGCACCGCAAAACATCAGTTAGAAGAGATACTTCAGCTTATTAAGCTGCCCGCCGACCAAATCGACGAAGCATGCCAATCGCTCGTTGCAAAAGAATTTTATGGTGACGGTGTGCTGCCGATGGATTTAAAAACGGTCTTTCAGGACAGAATATTTTTGATTCAAAGGCAAAAGAATGATGGTTCACAGACGCAAAAAAATTCAATGCCCCCAGCGGAAAATCAATTCAAAGCCTTTGTCGCCTCGCTGCATCGGGAGGCTGCTCTTTTTAAAGGTGTCGACGATCTGAGAATAGAAGTGAAAGTAGTAGGTGTCGATCTAAGCGCAGAGCGGGTAACTACAAAGCAAAAAATTGCCCTCAATGGTCGAATTGGTTCAAAGCGGGTGGAACAGCATGCAATCTGGAAAGCGGGTTGGAAACTGATTGATCAATCCGATGTACCGCTCCTGGAATCGCTGAGTGTCAGCCATTTTGAACAGACGCAAGTTGAAGATCAGGGAACACCAGTACTTGCCGATTGTACAAAAAGTGTTTTGGTAAACGGTGACTTTGTCCCGACACACATCTTTACCGGATATCCCCAACATCTGGATCGAATCCAGGATTGGCGTTACTGCGTCCTTCTCGGCACACCCGGTATGGCAATTGCGGATGTGAATGGAGATGGTCTCGAGGACCTGTATGTCTGCCAGGAAACGTCGATCCCGAATCTATTGTTGGTACAGCAGCCTGATGGATCGGTCAAAAATGAAGCAGACGTGTGGGGCGTCGATTGGATCCATAATTCGCCCTCTGCAAGTTTTGCTGATTTTGATAACGATGGTGATCCCGACATCGCGGTCGTTGTCGCGGGCGGGATTATTCTGAGTTCGAATGAGGGCGGTCATTTTGAGCAGCGGGCGTTCATACCGACAGCTGACGACACCCGGTCGCTTGCGGTGGCCGATTACGATGCAGATGGAAAGTTGGACTTATTTGTCTGTGTGTATGGGCCGGATGGCACAATCACGGATCGAGAGTCTGCGATTGCAGGAATAAGCTACCGCGGATCACTCTATCACGATGCGACCGAAGGAGGCCCAAATACGCTGTTACGAAACCTTGGTGATTGGCAATTTGAAGATACCACCGAAGAGATGGGATTGAATGTCGCCAACCATCGTCTAACGCTGGCCGCATCATGGGAAGATTTCGACAACGATGGTGATTTGGATCTCTATGTCGCCAATGATTATGCGCCAAACAGTCTGTTCCGTAATGACCTGGTGAAATCACCTGCGGACTCTGATGCGTCAACTCGAAAGTTCACCGATATTGCAAAAGAAGTAGGAGCATCGGATCAAGCAAATGGCATGTCCGTCTCTTGGGCTGATCACAACCGAGATGGTTGGATGGATCTATATATTGGTAACATGTTTTCCTCGGCCGGAAATCGCGTGACCACTCAAAAAGGATTTAAAGAGGGTGCGAATGAGGATATCCGCGCGACACTGAAGCGATTTGCTCGTGGAAACACACTCTTGGAAAATCAGCGAGACGGCACATTCAAGGACACGAGTGAGGCTGCAGGAGTGACTATGGGCCGCTGGGCCTGGAGTAGTCCGTTTGTCGACCTGAATAACGATGGTTGGCAGGATATGTTCATCGTGAATGGGTTTATCACAGGTGACGATAAAAGGGATTTGTGAAGTTTCTATTGGCGACAGGTCGTGTCGCGATCGAAAGTGAGTGAGCAGCCGGGAGATGATGAGGGTTTTGAGCAAGCGCTGAATGCACATCGTGACATGTTGCTCCAAGGGCGATCGTTCAGTGGTCGCGAGCGGAATGTTGCCTATTTGAACCTGGGAAAATCCACTCGATCCGAGACAGCGACTAATGATGAGGAGCAATTCGCCAACGTTTCAGGGGCAATTGGGATTGATTTTCCGGATGACGGCCGTGGTCTTGTCAAAGTTGACTGGGACGGCGACGGAGACCTTGATTTCTGGATTTCGAACCGCAGTGCACCGAGGCTTCGTTTTTTGCGGAATGATATTCCTCAAAATAAAAATAGTATTTCTCTGCGGTTGACAGGAAACGGGACGAGCAGCAACCGCGATGCGATCGGTGCCCGAGTAGAGATTGTTTCGGCTAACGACGTAAAAGACCGGACAGAGGCTGGTTACTATAGTTCGCGATTAATTCAAACGGTGGGAGGCAGTGAAGGTTTTCTCAGTCAATCAACCAGACAACTCATTTTTGGTCTCGGTGAAAACAGTGAAATGCAGCGAGCACTAGTTCGCTGGCCGGACGGAACAGAGGAAACATTCGATGCACTGACCCCGGGCGAGCGTTATCAGCTTGTGCAGGGTACCGGCCAAGCGAAACAACTCAGACCACGCCCGAGTGTGGTAAGTCTAGATGCAGAGCCCCTCGAGGCGATGGATGCATCGGCTGCGGTGCGAATCCCGCTGCTGACGCTTCTTCCCATGCCGGTAATGAAATACAACGCAGCAGATGGGAAACTCCAATCGCTTCCGAAAGGAAAGCCGCTACTAGTGAACCTATGGGCGACTTGGTGCGCGCCTTGCAGAGGCGAGTTGCTGGAGATGACCGAGCGCAAGGATGAATTTGATGAGCATGGCATCGATGTTGTTGCCCTCTGCATGGACGATATCAGCAGTGAGCCCACTGAGAAGGGCGCCGCTGACACATTCTTGAAATCAATTTCGTTCCCTTTCACACATGGGAATGCGACTCAAGAACTGGCGGGTGCTTTTCAGTCGATTCATGACCTTTTGGTTGTAAATGATCGCCCCCTTCCTGCGCCGACCAGTTTTTTGATCGATGCCCAAGGCCGCCTCGCAGCGATCTACAAGGGACGCGTGGATCTGGATCAGGTTTTTAAAGATGCAAAACATTCGTCCTTGTCGGGTACAGCACGTTTTGCCAACAGTGCACCTCTACATGGCAAGATGCTTGAAAATGAAAAATTACGCACGGACCTCGATGCATTGCAGTTAACCAACCTGCTCAAGGCTGCTGATAGTTACCGTCAGATCGGGAACCGAACTGCGGCAAAGGCCCAACTCTACGCGGGAATCGCAGTGGATGATAAACTCGAATTTCGCAATAACCTCGCCTCTTTGTTGATGGATGAGGGGAGAATCAGCGAAGCAGATTTGCATCTTAAAAAGGCAATGGCTTTTGATCCAGAAGTCCCGGATGTGCTAACAAACCTTGGCAATCTGCGACGCTTGCAGCAACGGGTTACCGAGGCCGAGGGCCATTACTTGCGTGCCCTGGAAATTGATCCGACCGCTTCCATGGCCCGTAATAATTATGCGGCGTTGCTGGCCTCGCAAGGTGATGTGGAGCGTGCGATCGGTGAATACGAAAAGGTGCTTGCACAGGATCCTAATTCTTTCCATTCGCATTTCATGCTTGCTGATCTTTTGCGATCTCAGGGCAAACTTGTCGAATCGTTGCCCCACTATGCCGAAACCATTGCTTCCGGTCCCCCAAATCCGCGCGTTCATAACCATTGGGGCTTGGCGTTGTTGATGCTCGGTCGCAACGAGGAGGCTGCGGAGCAGTTTGAACAAGCAATCGAATTGGCACCGGAATATGCTGAAGCGAAAAATAACCTTCGCCGAGCAACCATCGCCAGTGACGGTAAGAAAAAGAATTAGACGCATCATGGCTCCTTAATTGCCAAAACGCTAGGTTCTATCTTTTCTCGCATTATGGCTTCCCCTTCTCGCCGAGTGTGCGCAATCTCCATCAGTGTCAGCGATTTTTGGTACCGAACAGTTTGTATCTTATCGATACTGATTTGGGGAGTAAGGTATTACACTCCCTGCAACTAGGGCGAGTTCTTTTTGTTTCCGAGCTCTTTCGAGCGGAGGAACCGTATCATTTCTCGCTGCTGATCCCCAGATATTCCAGTGTCATGCAAACGGACCACTCTGAGTTCAGGCAAGCCTCGAAGTCGGTCGATACACGCGTTGGTTATTTTGGTGTGCGACAGGTCAAGTTCCTGCAAATGATCTGCATTGTTTAATAAGTATTCGATTCCCGCATCGGTTATTTCAGTGCCGGCCAAGTTAAGATCGGTCAGATACTCCGGTAGTTTGATTTTCTCAAGGTCTTCGTCATTGAGTTTGGTATAAGAAAAATCGAGGATCAGGCGGATGCGTCCGCCCACCGCGCTGACTTGTTGATCAAAGTTTTCACTTTCTGCATACCGCGACGCGAGGATTTCGTTAACTTGTTCGGCCGATGGACGTCCCGCACGTTGATTGAGCGGGCTATCACCGCTACCGCAACCAACAACGGCATGCATAACAAAGAAGAGGGATGCGATGTTGTAAAAAGATTTGCGTAATGAAAGCGTCAGGGCCATCTCTTGTTCTCGTATCCAACAGGAATTTTATTTCCAGTTGTATCTTGTTCAGCGAAAAAAATACAGACACCACAAGGAACCGCTTAACGCTTATTAGAGATCGCGATTGCGAAGGAATTTTTGCAGTTCGAGTTGATCCCTGACAGGGATCTTTGTTTGATGGAGTAGCACTTCGCGTAATTGTGGCATGGCTCGCAAATGTTTTAAGCCGGCAGCGGTGATCGATGTGTCGACGAGGATCAACTCGGTGATATTTTTTCCGGTCCTCAAATGTTCAAGACCCTCGTCGGTGATGAGGGTGCGTGTGAGGTTCACTCGCGTCAAGCTGTCGGGTAATGTGATGGCTCGCAGGCTATCATCGTTAATCTGCGTGTCGCTCAGATTGAGTTCCAGTGCAACTTTACCCTCAAATGGGGTTTTGGTTCGTGCAAGCTGCTCGGCGATTTGAATATTGTCTGCCGCGCCTTGCCGCAGCAGCGCGTTGATATCGCTTGTGGCGACCTCCTGTTTGATTGGTTTTTTTGCCGCGATCTCACTCTGGACCGAGCATGAGCAGGCCGAGAGCAGCAA
>DLCF01000023.1 GCA_002480485.1 Planctomycetaceae bacterium UBA7805 | reverse complement strand
GTCGATTGAGCACCGGCCTGTCGACAAGCGTCGACAAATGCGGGTGCTTGCTCTGCAGCTATGCTCACCAGTAGCCCTCCAGAAGTTTGTGGGTCAAACGCGAGATCCAGACTATTCGGGTTCGGTTCGCCCTCGATTCGCAACCACGTTTTGGCGGCTCGACGATTGGTGGCATTGGCTCGAGTGTGATGTCCTGCTGTGATTAGTTCAGCAATCCCAGGTAAAGATGGCAGTTTTTCAAGTTCAATTACCAACTGGACACCGCTAGCCCGGGCCATTTCGATGGCGTGGCCAGCAAGACCGAATCCGGTGATATCGGTAGCGCTGCTCGCCGCGAATTTTTGAGCAGCCTGACTAGCATCTCGGTTGAGTTCCCGCATGCTCTCCACCGCAGCCTTATGCACATCTAAAGGGCAGCGGTTTTTTTTATAAGCCGTTGTCACAAAACCAGTGCCGAGTGGCTTGGTTAGCACCAGGTGATCGCCAACCCTTGCGTCCCGATTCGTAATTAAATTTCCGGGGGTTACCGTTCCGGTCACGCTCAACCCGTATTTAATTTCGGTGTCGCGAACAGAATGGCCACCAACGATTATCCCGCCAGCCGCCTGCACGCGTTCTGCACCGCCAGCCAGAATTTTGTTGAGAATCTGCAATTCCAATTGATCGTCAGGAAAGCCGACTATGTTGAGGGCAGTCTTGGGCTGGCCCCCCATAGCGTAAATGTCACTCAGGCCATTTGCCGCAGCGATTTGGCCGAACAGGTACGGATCGTCCACGAGTGGTGGGAAAAAGTCCAGCGATTGAAGGATAATTAAATCGTCGCGCAGACGAAAAGCGCCGGCATCGCTCGAGCCGTCGCAGCCAATCAATAGATCGGGGTGCTCAAAGGCGGGTAACTCTTGCACAACCTGTGCGGTTGCTTCCTGCGGAAGCTTACCCGCTCACCCGGCACAACTAGCCCAGTCGACCAAACGCTTTTTGCCACCGAAGAGGGCCATGGAACAGCTCCTGAAAAAACAGTTTCATCACTAACAGACTTATCGGCAGTTGTTGCCACTCCCCATCATGCCCAATCCAATGCGAAACGGCACGCACGGCGGAAACAGTGTCTTATTCGCCTACGAATCGGCATAATATGTACAGATTTTCACCATTAATTCATGCTGACGTTGAGAGCATCGAATGGGCCCACTTGGCGACCGTTAATTTATTTCGGCCCGCACCGCTTTTGGAATCGTACACAGATTGATATCGGCGAACGTTTTAGTGCGGTGGCGATATGCAATTGATGCCCTCAATTAACGATTCAGCGCTAGATTTCGCCGAGTAAGGCTCCATCGCTTCGAGGTTTGGTTCCCAAGGTTCATTCGAATCTAAAAATCTTAAAACCTTCTGCTCAACGAGCGTCTGTGTTTCTGGGGCCGATTTATTGGGTGAGTACGGAGCAAAAAATCGTGTTGCGTTTACCTCTCTTAAAATCGATGCTGCCTCGCTTTGCTCGTGAAAAAAACCGAAAACACGCGGAGCTGTTAACAGGCATTGAAAAACCTTTGAAGCCGAGTAATGGGATTGAGTAGACCCAATAATCAGTGCGCCATGAGAGTGTCGTAAAATCTGTTGGACTTGAAGATAGCTCAGACGGTTCGGAATTTCTCTGACGATATTACCGATCTCTAAGTCATCTGCCTGCTCTTGAATGCCGGGTAACGCGGGATTGCCGGTACCAATAAATAAAAATTCAACATCCTCAGGAATCATATCTTCTTTGTGTAGTTTTGCGATTGCTTTCAGCCAAATTTTGAATAAGGGTGCCCCCATGGACCAATGGGCCCCAGCATAAACAAAAGTTCTTTTTCCCAGGCTAAAAGGAATTGAAAAATCTTTTAGCTCAATGTGATGATCTTGATGACTGAACCCAAGTTGCGCATAAACAAACGGAATTCTGTCCAATCGATGATATCTCTTTTTTACACCTTCTACATACGCTTCATTAATGCCTGAAATCAGCGCAACATTTCGCAGAGCCAGAGGTTCCAGTGCTCTTGCGATCAATGAGGTAAACGTAGCGCGATTCCAACCCACCTCCTGTCTACCTAACGTGCGTACCCATGGGTCCTGATAATCGATCCCGAAAGGAACAGCATGTTTTTTTGACAGGCTTTTTCCCATTAAAGCCGGATACCAGGAAGGCAACGAAAACCAAATGAAGTCGATTGGTGATCCTTTCGTTTTCTCTTCCTTGAGAATATTATCGGCGCGATTTTTTAGTGCTGAAAAACCGCGAATGCCAATGTCTCCGAATCCTCGGCGACCAAACCAGTGACGAACGGGCCTTGCTCGCACTTTCACGACTTGAACACGCGGGTCCACAAGACGCAAGGTATCGTGTGCTGGAGGTTCCTCGTAATCGCGCTCATCAATCGTTAAGACTGTTGCATTCCAGCCAAGTTGATAAAGCTCGTTCGCGATTAAACGTACTCGATGCACACCAACCAAATTCGAAGGTGGCCAGTGCGGATAAATGATGAGCATGCGTTTCATCGGAATGCAGTTTTAACTTTGAAAGAGTCTCTGATACCTCGATATCCGGCGTACAATGCGGTTGTTTTTACGGAAAGTGCTTTGGGGGAATCTCCGTCGTGAACAATAAATCGTCTCAGTTGCCATGGATGGGACGAGGGGCTGAAGATAGAACAACCGACAGCGAATCCGGCTTCTGATAGCAATGGTTTGGCAGCGGGTGGAATAGAACCAAAGGGATATGCCATACTGATAGCCGGTTTACCGACTGCCCGTGTGAGTTCCTGTTGGGATTTCTGTAATTCATCAGCACACTCATCCGGATTCATCCGTCCCAAATGGATGTGGTGATGGGAATGTCCGCCAATTTCCATGCCGCGTTTGTGTAAATCAGAGAGATCGCGTGCCTGCATCAATTCCAATTCTGCTCGGCCTTCCGAAACATCCCAATCATTTGTTCCTCCAAGGTGGGCTGTCGGCACGAAGAAGACGGCAGACATGGATCGTTTCTCTAGCTCTGGAAGTACAAATTCTAGTAGGTGTTTTCCGCAATCATCAAACGTAATGATCAATTCGTTTCGAGCGTGACTGCGTTTTTCTTCGAAAAGTTGCTGGAATGTAACGGTCCGCATACCTCTTTGCTGAACCGTATTGAGAAACGCTAAAAATGTTGCCTCTCTGACAAGATAAGGCCTTAGGGAGCCCCAATCTGCACGGTCGCTCACATGATGGAACATAGCAATAGGTAAAAATCGCCATTTCAGAGTTTCGGCAAATTCAACCTGGTTTACTGACACTTCGTACCTTGTTGTCAGGTAGCTAAATATCATCCAAAGTACAGATCGGGCATGTTGCCGGTGCTTGGCTTGCTCCGGACAACAAATTGCGATCTCCATTCATTAATTTATCAGGTGACACCTGTGCATCGAATAGGAATTCATGTAATCCGTCTGACCAATTTACGCGAGACATGCATTCACGCTAATGATCAGGAGAGCAATGCAAGAAGGGAGATTCTCTCTTTTATTCTCTCAACGCTGCGAACCATTGAACCGATTCCCGGCTACGGCTCATCGGATCATAGTACTCTGCAGTGACGGTTGCTGACGCGGTCTGTGCTCGCCCTGAGCATGCGACAGATGATCACGCGTATGATTTGTGCACTTGCCAGGCTGCGATGATCGGGGCATAATGTGTACAAATGTACACTATAAATCATTTGTTTTCGCGGGAGGGCACTCGAATGCTGGCAAAATTACAAACCTATTCACTACTAGGCCTCGAAGCGCTCGGCGTGGAGGCGGAGGTCGACGTCTCGCCCAAAGCACTCCCCAAGACAGTGCTGGTCGGACTTCCGGAGGCGGCAGTGCGCGAGAGCACGCACCGGGTGGCTAGAGCAATGGCCAACTCTGGCTTTACGGTGCCTAGGGAAAGAGTCGTGATCAATCTGGCCCCGGCCGAACTACCGAAGCAGGCGGCCTCATTCGATCTGCCAATCGCCATCGGCATGCTCGCGGCTGCCGGCCAACTGGAGTCCAGCAAGCTTGACCGCTATGCAGTGGTAGGAGAATTAGCGCTCGATGGTACGACTCGCTCGATTAGGGGCGCACTTTCAATGGCGATTGCAACGGCAAAAGATAAACGCCTCGAAGGGCTGATCGTTCCAACGGCCAATGCGTCTGAAGCGGCTGTGGTCGAGGATGTGACCATCTTGCCGGTTGCCTCTCTCTCTGATGCGGCACAATTTTTTGCAGCGGGCGATTCGATCAATCCGTTTCCACACGATGCGGATTCCTGGCGTAAAAAAAGAGAACAATATGAAATTGATTTTTCCGATGTTCGCGGCCAAGAATCCGCCAAACGAGCAGCAGTCATTGCAGCGGCCGGTGGACACAACCTGCTGATGGTTGGTCCTCCCGGATCAGGAAAGACCATGATCGCCAAACGGATCCCCTCGATCATGCCAATGCTCTCGGCGAGCGAGTCGATTGAAACGACGAGCATCTACAGCACCGTGGGCAAAATCGATCAGGCTCAGCCGCTGCTTACAGTGCGGCCCTTTCGTGAACCACACCATACGATCAGTCACGCGGGCCTCGCCGGGGGTGGCTCGCCACCGACGCCCGGGGAAATCAGCCTCGCGCATCACGGTGTGTTGTTTCTCGATGAGTTGCCAGAGTTCAATCGACGCACGCTGGAAGTTCTCCGCCAGCCGCTCGAAGATGGCACCGTCACGATCAGCCGTGCGCTAGCGACCTCGACCTACCCGGCCAATTTCATGCTCGTTGCAGCGCTCAATCCGTGTCCCTGCGGTTACCGGACTGATCCGCGACGCGAATGCCACTGCACGCCGCTGCAGATCGAGCGTTACATAGGGAAAATCAGTGGCCCGCTTCTCGACCGAATCGATCTGCATCTCGAGGTGCCGGCCGTATCATTCCGCGATTTGACCGGTCGCCGCTCGGGTACCGGCAGTGCACAGATGCGTGAGGAGGTCGTTACCGCGAGGAACATCCAGCAGCAAAGATTCGCTGGCAGTCGTGCGCGTCGTAATGGCCAGATGACGCACCGGCAGATTCGCTCGTTCTGCAAATTGGACTCTGCCGGAACACAGTTGCTCAAGACGGCCATGGACGCGGTGGGTCTCTCGGCCCGTGCTCACGATAAAATACTTCGCGTTGCGCGCACGATTGCGGATCTCGACGACTCTGAATCGATAAACGCGGATCATCTAAGCGAAGCGATCGGCTACCGAATGCTGGATCGGCAGATGTGGACGTGATACGGTCATCAATGCCGATTGTGAACCGATCCGCTTCTGTTATGATTTGATCTGCTGTTGGCAGAGCAAAATGGGGGGACAGAAATGCAACGGCCTACTTGGGCAACCGTTGTCGGTATCATCGGCATTGTGATGGCTATTTACGCGCTGTTCAACAGCGGTTTCGGATTGAGAGTGCCACAAATGATTTCAATCCAACAGCAGGGAATGCAAATGCAGCGCGATGCTCAGCGGCAGGCAGCAGCAGAGCAGAAAAAGTCAGAATCCGAGGAAGCAAAAGAGGAAGTAGAGGAGGAAAAAGAAGACAAAAAATTTGACGACGATCAGGTTGGCCAATCACCCGCTTTTAAGATTCCTGCCGCGCAGCAAAAATTTGCCGAGGACAATGAAAAGGAAATGGAGGATTTTTCCAAGCAGGCTGATGCAGAACAGAAGCAAGCTGAGCAGCAGGCCGATGAGCAGATGAAGCAGGCTGAGGAACGCGGCGATAAGTTAGTTGCACTCTATAATATTCCCGTTTGGTATGGTCCGATTGCATTTTTGACTAGTCTGATTTCCATGGCAATCGCGGCGTGTTATCTATTCACCGCGATTTGGCTTCTCATGACCAAGCCGAGTGCGGTTCCGCTTTTTTCGCTCGCATGCGTTGTCAGCGTTGTCTTTGCAATCTTGCAAGGGGTGGTATCGATGATCGCCATGCCGATGTGGGGTATGGGGATGGGGATAGGAGTGACGGGAATCGTCGTCGCCGTCGTGAATGTGGTGCTGCTGGTTGTGGTAGCCACAGGCGATAAAGCGCCCTTTCAATCCCAATCAGTACAGAATCATGGGCAGGCTGAGCAGAAAGACAGTTAGCCCGAAGGAAGCGTTCGGCTTGCGTGCGAGAATCGGAGATCACATAGGAAATTTGTGCGATGGAAGAGAAAAAGAGTAACAGCCGGTTTTGGCAAATTTTCTCCACGCTGCTGATCCTCTTCGGGATCATCAGTTTCACGTCGCAAAAGTTCAGCTTTGAGTGGTACTACACATGGGGTGCGGCCGCAGTGACCACCGTGATCGTACTCCTCGTTTTCCGCCGACTGAGTCGTTAAGTGCGATGTGGGTTGCCTGATTGCAACGGCTGACTCAGAATATTGGTCACCGAGCCAACGGATGAACTGCCTTGCTGTCGGGCGTCTGGATCACTCGGTCTTATCCTTTTCTTGACGCAGTGAACCCTCATGCTGGAGCGCCTCATGCGAATCACCAAGTTACCAACTCTCCTGTTTCTTTTTGGCACATTGTCGTCTGCAGCATCGGTGGTAGCCGCTGAGCCAACCGATATTTCTAAACTCAGGCCACTGAGAGAAAGGGTACTCACGCAAGCAGAGCAGCAGGCGTTGACTCCTGACAAAGTGCTGGAAATGTTACATGCCGGTAATCAGCGATTTTTGGATGGTACGCTCACGTTGAGGGATCATTCTGCCCAAGTGCGTAAAGCGGCGGTCGGGCAATTTCCCAAAGCGATCATTCTTTCTTGCGTCGACTCGCGGGTTCCCGTCGAAGATGTTTTCGATCGAGGGATCGGTGATATTTTTGTGACCCGTAACGCGGGCAACTTTGTGAATGTCGACGTTCTGGGTGGGATGGAATTCGCGTGCAAAGTGGCCGGTGCGAAATTGATCTTGGTAATGGGGCACGAGGATTGTGGTGCAGTCAAAGGGGCTATCGATAACGTCAAACTGGGTAACCTCACTGCGATGCTCAAGAATATTCGTCCCTCGGTGCGGCAGGTGGAAAAAGTGGAAGGCGAGGGCACAAGTTCGGACGAGCAGTTTGTCCAGAAAGTGATCGCGCGAAATGTCCTAGATGCCATTGCTAATATTCGCAAGCAGAGCCCTGTTCTTGTCGACTTGGAGAAGCAAGGAACACTCAAGATCGTCGGGGCTGTCTATAATATGGACAGCGGAGCGGTCGAATTTCTCGAGGACTGACAGAATCGTATTTAGTCGTTTGACATGTCAGATGGCGATCAGATTCGATTGCCCGTTCCCGGTGATTTAACATGACAATTGCGTTAAACCAAACATCGTTTCTGGCCGTGGTCGGGCAACTCGGTTTTTCGCACGGCGAGATTTTAAGAGTACCGTGCCCACGGATGCCAAAGATACAATCTCTTGATCGTGCTGCAACACACCCTGCTGATATATGCGAATAAAACCACAAATTGTGCTTGCAGTGCTCATTTTTGGCTCCACGACAGTCTTCGGTGAGGAGTCTACTCCCACTGCCGAGCAAAGCCTGCAGCGGTTGCAACTGACCGATGGACTGAAGGCCGAGGTGGTCGCCGCCGAACCGATGCTGCGGCATCCGATCTGCTTCTGGATCGACCCGCAGGGGAAAATTTACGTCTGTGAGTCCGATCGATTGACACGTGGCGTGCTTGATAATCGCCGCTATGAATATTGGATCGATGATGATCTGGCAGCCCGCACCGTAGCGGACCGGGAGGCATTTTATAAAAAGCACCTTGGTAAATCACTCGAGGAGTTTACCAAGCACGACGATAGGGTCCGGCTGCTCGTCGATACGGATGGCGACCTGAAAATGGATGAATCTTTGGTTTTTGCTGAGGGATTCAACGGGCTCCTGCAGGGGGCGGGAGCCGGAGTGCTCGCAATCGGTGACGATGTTTACTATGCGTGCATTCCGGATCTTTGGAAATTGTGTGACACAGATGGCGATGGCAAGGAGGATGTGCGCGAAAGTCTGCACACCGGGTATGGTGTTCATGTCGCCTTTCGTGGCCACGATATGCATGGTCTGATCATGGGGCCCGACGGTCGACTCTATTTCAGCATCGGCGATCGTGGCTATAACGTCCGCACTGCCGAGGTGCACTTAGAAAATCCCTACTCCGGAGCAGTACTTCGCTGCTGGCCGGATGGCTCGGGGTTGGAGGAATTTGTCACCGGACTACGCAACCCGCAAGAACTAGCATTCGATTCCCTCGGCAATCTATTCACCTGCGATAACAACTCCGACTATGGAGATAAATCCCGGTGGACTTTTCTCGCACCGGGCGGCGACGCGGGCTGGAGATTTCCTTACCAGTACAAGATGAAAACCGGTCCTTGGCTGCGAGAAAAGATGTGGCTGCCTCACAGCGATAAGTCGCCGGCATCACAACTCCCAGTCATTGCTAACATTGCCGACGGGCCCGCCGGGCTCACCGTGTATCCGGGCACTGCGAAGGGCAAGCAGTTCCGAGGTAAGTTTTTTGTAAGTGATTTTCGTGGAGACCCTTCCCGCAGTGGTGTCCGCTCGTTTTGCGTGGAACCCAAGGGCGCTTTCTTCACCGCTTCCGGTTTGGAGAAACCCGTCTGGGGCGCGCTGACTACGGATGTTGATTTCGGGCCTGACGGGTCGCTCTACGTATCAGACTGGGTGGAGAGTTGGGATGGTGCGGGTGTCGGTCGAATCTACCGCATCTACGATCCGACCATGGCTAACGATCCGCTCGTGCGGCAAACGACCGACCTGCTACAGGAAGGGTTTTCCAAACTACCCGAAGATCAGGTAGGCCGATTGCTTAGTCATCCCGATCAGCGCGTTCGCCAAAAAGCCCAGTTTGAGTTGGCCGATCGCGGAGCCGACGAAACACTGCTTCGTGTGCTCCGTAGCGATGCGGAATTGCTGCCACGTCTGCACGCGCTTTGGGGACTGGGACAAGTGGCTCGGCAGCAACCGGAGAATGAGAAACTGAAAATCGCCTTTATTGAGATGCTCTCAGACCGTGAACCGGAAATCCGCGGTCGTGCGGCTGAACTTGCCGGCGAATTGGGGCTGCCGGTCCGCGTCGCCCTCGAGCACATGCTTTCAGACGCAAGTGCTCGCGCCCGATATTTTGCGGCTCTCGCTCTGGGTCACATTGCAACGGGCGATTCTTTTGAATCGGTGATTCGTATGCTCGAAGAAAATAACAACTCCGATCCCATGCTTCGCCACGCCGCGGTGATGGCCCTTACAAAGATAGGATCCGGTGCCCCTGAGCCACTCCTTGAGCGTGCCGATCATCCCTCCGCTGCCGTTCGTTTAGCCCTGCTGCTGGCGCTTCGACGACTCAAGTATCCGCAGGTCTCCCGTTTTCTGGATGATCCGGAGCAGCCCTTGTCAATCGAGGCGGCACGCGCGATCTACGACACGCCGATCCGCGAGGCGTGGCCGATCCTCGCCGAGGAGCTTAACAACGCGGCACGTTCCGAGTTGATTTTACGACGGGCCCTGGTGGTCAATTACCGGCTTGGAAAACCGCAGCACGCCGACGCTGTTGCTCGCTTTGCGGCCGATCCCTCGGCGAGTGAGCCGCTTCGACTCGAAGCGTTGGAGTTGCTCTCTACTTGGACCAACCCCGAGAACCGCGATCCGTTCTTGGGTTACTGGTGGCCCTTAGGACCGCGCGATCCAGAGGTGGCTGCCACGGCCGTACGAAAAAATCTTGCGGGACTGCTCGCCGCGCCGCCGCAAGTGCGGACGGCCGCACTCAAACTCGCAGCTGATTTAGGAATCGAGGAGTCCATCGAGGGATTGATTGCAATCTTCGGTGATGAGAATGTCGATTCGATGCAGCGGGGTCAGGCTTTGCATGCGGTGGCAACGCTTGAAAGCGATCAGCTTGAAAATCTGATTAAAATCGGTCTCCGTGACTCGGCACCAGCCGTGCGGATGGCGGCCCGAAAACTTCTTGCAGACCGCGACCCAGAGGCCGCACTATCGCACGCTGCAGCGGCATTTAAGAAAGGTAGCGTGACTGAGCAGCAAGCGGCTGTTGACTTATTCGCGAAGCTACCCGACCAACCGCAAAGCAAGGTAATGCTGGGCCAAATGACCGAGAGCTTGCTTGCTGGTTCCCTTGACGAAAAACTGCAACTCGAGGTCATCGAGGCCGCCGAGAGATCTGGACACGCCCAACTCGAAGAACAAGCCGCCGCGTTCCACAAACAGCTACCAGAGGCTGACCCCATTCGGGGTTACCGGGAGACGCTCCGTGGCGGGGATGCAAAGCGAGGTCGAGAGATTTTTTTCTACCGCAACGAGCTGGCGTGCGTCCGATGTCACAAGGTCGATGGGCAGGGCGGGGCGGTCGGTCCGGAACTTTCCCGAGTCGGTGCCGAGAAAACACGTCGCTATCTACTGACCTCTTTGCTTGCCCCAAGTCTGGATGTCGACCCCCGATATGCGACCTGGGAAATTGAAACGGATGACGGCCAAATCGTGACCGGTCTTAAGGTGTCTGATGGCGACCAGATCGATCTATTGCAAGCCGATGGCCGCACGCTCGCATTTCCACGCGATGAGATTGAATCGCTGCGGATGATTCGCCAGTCGGCCATGCCTAGTGACCTGGTGGGAAAGTTGACGCGACGTGAGTTACGGGACTTGGTTGCGTTTCTCGCCTCGCTAGGGAAAGCCGCTCCCTAAACGCGCTCGATGATCATTGCCACCGCGTTGCCTCCACCAAGGCATAGAGACACGAGGCCCCGTTTTAAATCGCGATCGGCCAGGGCATGCAGCAGTGTGGTCAGCACTCGCGATCCGCTGGCACCGATCGGGTGGCCCAACGCGATTGCCCCCCCGTGGACATTGACCCGCGTGTTATCCAGCCTCAGACCCCGCATGCACGCGACGCTCTGTGCGGCAAACGCTTCATTGAGTTCAAAGAGGTCAATATCTGAGAGTTTCATATTCGCTTTTGCGAGCACCTGCTCTACAGCACTAACCGGGGCGATAAAAATATCTTTTGGTTCAACGCCACTTGTGGCCGATGCAATGATGCGAGCCTTAATGGGCGACTCGCACCCCAAGGCCACCGCTTCGCTGGCTACAACTACAGCTGCTGCTCCATCGCTGAGTTGCGATGCGTTGCCGGCGGTAACAGTGCCCTCACTGCTGAAACTCGGTCTGAGTTTAGATAACGTGTCGAGGTCCGTTTCGACCCTCGGCCCCTCGTCGCTAGCAACGACGGTCTCGCCGCGTCGACTCTTGATCGTTACGGGGATGATTTCATTGGAAAATTTGCCTGCCTGTTGTGCCGCGGCAGCGCGTTGGTGGCTCTCGGCTGCGCAAGCGTCTTGATCATCGCGAGAAACGTTATGCTGTTGCGCGATGTACTCGGCACTGTTACCCATGTGTTGGTTTTCAAAACTGCACCAAAGTCCGTCGTGGATCATCGAGTCGATCGCCTCGCGGTCGCCGAGCTTCCAGCCTTCTCGGGTGCCCAGAAGAAGATGCGGTGCGCGGCTCATATTTTCCATGCCGCCTGCGATCACCACCTCCGCATCGCCAGCGCGAATGGCCCGGTCGGCGAGCGTGACCGCTTCGAGTCCAGAGCCACACACTTTGTTTACCGTGGCGGCTGCGATCGTAGGGGGCAAACCTGCCGCAAGGGCTGCTTGCCGTGCCGGTGCCTGCCCCAGGCCGGCCGGCAGCACGTTTCCTAGGATCACCTCCTGCACTTCTTTTGCATCGGTGCCACTGTGACTCAATGCCCCTTCAATCGCCCGTGCTGCTAAGTCGGGTGCTGGGACCGACGCTAGGCCGCCCAGGAACTTGCCGATCGGCGTCCGGCAACCGGACAGGAGGTAACTATTCATAAGAACACCCGACAAAATTCAACTAGATGTAAGATTTTTGCGAATTATAAACGCGCATCGCTGCCGGACCAGTGCCTCAGCATAGGTCACCAGGATAGGCCGCGAACCAATGCAAAATGATTCGCGTATACCGCATATGCATAGGTATCGCGTCGGATGGTCGATCATATGGTCGGGTTTGGCGTCTGTCTGCATGGTCAATTATAAAAACCCGTAAAAAGTCTATGCGGGCCGTTGACGGCCAGCATTTCCATCATAGAATGGTTGATCCGGATCGGGACGCTCTTAAAAGGGAAGACTGTTTCCGGAAAACTTGATCTTTGACAATTTGGGAGTTTTCCTCGTCAAGTTTGATGAGACTGTACTTGTTGTGCTGTTGAAGTCGTTCGCCAGAATGACAGATATGGTGCAACGCAAATTTTTCAGTTGGCTAGTCACCCGAGCTTCTGCCTTTGGGCAACAAGTTCGGTAAGCAATATCAATTGAAGGGTTTGATCCTGGCTCAGAATGAACGTTGGCGGCGTGGATTAGGCATGCAAGTCGAGCGAGAAGTCTTAGTTTGAAGCTTCGGCCGATTTCTAAGATGGACAGCGGCGTAAGGGAGAGTAATGAGTGGATTACCTACCCCCAGGACCGGGATAGCTGCGGGAAACTGCAGGTAATACCGGATAATATCTC
>DLCF01000098.1:3493-5282 GCA_002480485.1 Planctomycetaceae bacterium UBA7805 | reverse complement strand
TTTCGGCGGGCAGATTGGTGTCACCAGTCAGCTTGGCATGGGTAGCACGTTCACCGTCAAACTGCCGTTGGCCGAACAAGACCACCAATCGGAACAGATGCAGGCCAATTTAAATCCTCTCGCTTAACTTGCTTTCAATGCACCCGATGTTGCGAAATAGTGCGGATATATCGACCCCTAAAGGACCCCCAAAAGCCTTCATCATTTCTTCACAAAAGAAACCTACATTTCAGTCCAAAGACAGTCGGTTTTGGATCTGATTTTCCGGACCCCATATTTATCTCCACTACACAAAAGGGCGCGATCATGATGATCAGAGACAAGTGCACGGTGTTGTTTTGTTTTGCCTGCTTCACTGCAGCAATGTTTTCCGGTTGTGGGCCAAAACAGTCGGCGACCGGCACCGCGGGTCAAGTCACCGGATCAGTAAAAGTGGATGGCTCAAGCACTGTCTATCCCATCACCGAAGCGGTCGCTGAGGAATCAAGGACGGTGCATCCAGGCATTCGGGTCACTGTTGGTATCTCAGGGACCGGGGGCGGCATGAAAAAATTCACGGCTGGCGAAATTGATATTTGCAATGCATCGCGTGAGATCAAACAACTGGAAGCCGATAAGTGTGCGGCGCAAGGTGTTGAATTCATTGAGTTGGAAGTTGCCTATGATGGCCTCGCAATCGTGATCAACCCCGACAACGATTGGTGTGATTGTTTAACCGTGGAACAACTGCGTGAACTGTGGCGACCGGAAAGTGCTGTAAAAAAATGGAGCGACCTCAACCCCACGTGGCCTGCCGAGGAAATCCGCTTGTATGGCCCGGGAACTGACTCCGGTACGTTTGACTATTTCACCAAAGCGATAGTCGGGGAAGAGAAGGCGAGTCGCGCTGACTATACGGCCAGTGAGGATGACAATGTGCTGGTCACCGGGGTAATGAACAGCCGCTACGCACTGGGCTACTTCGGTTACGCGTACTATGCGGAAAACAAGGACAAACTGAAACTACTGGCCGTCGACGGCGGAGATGGCTGCATCAAGCCATCGATGGAAACGGTCCGCAGCATGAGGTATAAACCACTCTCACGACCGTTATTCATTTACGTTCGCACCGACTCGCTTCAACAACCCGCCGCACGAGATTTTGTGAAATTCTACATGCAATCCGCTAACCAACTCGCCGGTGAGGTGGGCTACGTTCCGGTTTCCCAGCAGGCTGCGGAAATCAATCAAAAGCGACTCGCGGCAGCACTTGGCGTGAAAGAGGATAAACCTTGAACCGGGCCACAACAGGACTATTTCCGGAGGAAACTGCTTCGCTCTCGGGAAGCCATGCTTCCACCACAAGGCGAGCGTTCGAGCGGTTCATTCAGCTTGCACTCTGGCTTTGTGCGGCCGCCTCCGTGCTAACGACCCTCGGCATCGTCATCGTGTTGCTTGCCGAAGCACTTCAGTTTTTTCGTGAGGTTACCCCCTGGGAGTTTCTGTTCGGAACCCGCTGGTCTCCCCTGCTCAAACCACAACACTTCGGTATCCTTCCCCTGCTTTGCGGAACCTGCCTAGTCGCTGCGGGGGCCGCGGTGGTCGCAATTCCCATCGGGCTTTGCACAGCAATTTACCTGAGTGAGTATGCACCAAAATTACTCCGCGAGATCGTGAAACCGCTGCTTGAAATTCTTGCCGGAATTCCATCGGTCGTTTACGGTTATTTGGCCATCGTGTTTGTTTCGCCGATCATTCGTTCGCTCTTCGAGTCAGCCAATGTATTCAATGCTGCCAGTGCGTCGATCGT
>DLCF01000098.1:0-3097 GCA_002480485.1 Planctomycetaceae bacterium UBA7805 | reverse complement strand
TACGTGAAGCAAGCTACGCACTCGGTGCAACCAAGTTGGATGTCACGCTGAAGGTGGTGGTTCCAGCCGCTTTTTCGGGAATTTTGGCCTCTTTTCTGCTCGCCATCTCACGGGCGGTGGGTGAGACCATGGCGGTCACGCTTGCAGCAGGTGCGACCCCGAAACTCACGCTGAACCCACTTGAGAGCATTCAGACGATGACTGCGTACATTGTTCAGGTCAGCCAAGGTGATACGCCAGCCGGCACGGTCGAATATCGCACCATATTTGCCGTGGGTCTGACGCTGTTCTTCACCACCATGCTCATGAACGTGCTCGCGCAGTGGGTGCTACGCCGGACGCGGGAGAAGTATGAATGAGTCTGCAAACGAGTAACCGTCACTCCAGATCGCGATTGTTGTCACATGCGTTTGCAGGTATTTGCCTGCTGTCGACGCTCAGTTGTATTGCCGCATTGATCTTGTTGCTTTGGCAGGTTTTCTCACATGGTATTGACTGGTTGACCTGGGATTTTATTCGCAACCTGCCTTCCCGTTTTCCGGCGAAAGCCGGGATTCGAAGTGCGTTGGCCGGAAGCCTCTGGCTACTGGGACTCACAACGGTTATTTCTGTACCGATCGGAATCGGAGCTGCCATTTATCTGGAAGAGTATGCAAATAAAAACCGTTGGCGGACACTAGTGCAAACCAACATCGCGAATCTCGCAGGGGTGCCCTCGATCGTGTATGGAATTCTGGGCTTAGGTCTGTTTGTCAGGTTCATGGCCCTCGAGCGGAGCATTCTTGCCGGCGCACTCACGCTATCGCTGGTGGTGCTGCCAATCATCATTCTTGCCTCGCAGGAAGCTCTCCGGGCGGTACCCCCATCGATCCGTAGTGCATCGTTCGCGCTCGGAGCGACCAAGTGGCAGACGGTCTGGCATCAAGTCCTGCCGGCATCAATTCCGGGAATCATGACCGGTGTGATTCTGGCCATCGCCCGCGCACTTGGAGAAGCTGCACCGCTTCTGGCCATCGGTGCGGTTGCCTACATACCGTTCGCCCCAAGCCGTCTAAGCGATGAATTTACGGCGCTCCCGATTCAGATATTCAACTGGTCAGCGCGGCCCCAGGAAGATTTTCATAGTGTTGCCGCCGCTGGAATTATTGTTTTGCTGGGTGTCTTAATCTGCCTAAACGCTATCGCTGTTTTTGTCCGTTACCGGGCAAGCAAACGGATCCGCTGGTAGTATTGAAAGTACAATTTCGCTATGATTAACGCCGCTTTTCAAGTTAAGCCCTCGCCGTTTTGAATGTTCATGTAAAAATGAATTTTCCAATCCAGAACGAACAGAACGATAGCGTCGGCGTCTCAAGTCGACCGGTTGCTTCGATGGCAAGTACATCTTCGATTGCGCGATCGAGTGACGAACTCGCAGCTGCCCGCAGCAAGATTGCGGTATCGAACCTCGATTTTTTCTATGGTTCACACCAAGCCTTATTCGACATCACGCTGAAGGTACCCGAAAATTGTGTCACGGCTCTGATCGGGCCCTCCGGTTGCGGGAAGTCAACTTTCTTGCGTTGCCTGAACCGGATGAATGACATGATTGAGGAGACGCGACTTTCGGGTAACGTGCTTCTGGATGGGGAAGATATTTATCGCCCGCGCACGGACGTGGTCGAACTGCGGAAGCGAGTGGGCATGGTATTTCAAAAGTCGAATCCATTCCCGAAGACCATTTTTGAAAACATTGCTTACGGCCCCAAAGTGGCTGGCACGAGGAAGCGTGCCGTGCTGCAGGAAATCGTTGAGCACTCATTAAAACAGGCGGCACTCTGGGACGAAGTTAAAGACCGGATGAATAAATCTGCCTTGCAACTCTCTGGCGGGCAGCAGCAGCGGCTCTGCATTGCCCGGGCGCTCGCAACAAACCCCGCCGTATTGCTGATGGATGAACCCGCATCGGCGCTTGATCCTGCTGCGACAGCGCGGATCGAAGATTTGATTTTTGAATTGAAAGAGAATTACACGATCGTCATCGTGACCCACAATATGCAACAGGCTGCTCGCGTTTCTGATCAAACAGCCTTTTTCTTTCAAGGAGAACTTGTGGAAGCGGGTCCCACCAATACGCTATTCACCAACCCTGCAAAACCGCAGACCGAAGACTATATCACCGGTCGATTTGGTTAATTAACAATGAGTAAACACTGGCAACGTGATCTCGACGCTTTGCAACGCGCAGTCTTAGCGATGTCTTCACAAGTCGAGGAAATGATCGAAAAAGCGTGCCGTGCTCTGCGCGACAGTCGCATTGAACTCGTTGATGAAGTCATCGCTCTGGAAGAGGACGTTAACGAACGCGAAGTCCAAATCGAAGAAGAGTGTCTGAAAATCCTCGCGCTCCATCAGCCTGTTGCGATTGACCTGCGACGGGCGGCCATGCTGCTAAAAATCAATAATGATCTGGAGAGAATGGCAGATCTCGCCGTTAATATCGCAGAACGCACTCGCAGCCTCTCAAGATTTTTGACCTTTGCCATTCCGGAAAGATTTGACGCAATGGCGCGACTTGCGATCGGCATGGTGAATTCCGCACTCGATGCATTCGTCCATCTGGACTCCGATGCCGCCCGCGAAATCTGTCACCAGGATAATCTGGTGGATGACATTAATCGTCAGAATATTGATGAGATGTATCGTCGCATGCGTGAGGATTCTGAAAGTGTTGAGCCTGCGTTGCAATTTTTCTCCTGCTCAAGGCACGTTGAACGAATCGCAGACTTGGCCACCAACATCGCAGAGGATGTAATTTTTCTCGTGGAGGGTGAAATTGCGCGTCATCGCACGGATGAATCTGAAATCCCTTTACAGTCGTTAAAGGACGACAAACCCAGCAGCCCTCGGTAGTCAAATTGCAATAGGAGCCAGCAAAGTGAGCGAGAAACGGATTTTAATCATAGAAGATGATCGCTCTCTCGCAGAGGTCATTGGTTACAACCTTGAATCGCAAGGCTTTGACATCCACATTTCGCGAGATGGCATGGACGGCCTGCAGCACGCGCAACTGAGCACTCCCGATTTGATTATCCTGGACCTGATGTTGCCGGTGATT
>DLCF01000153.1:1201-57120 GCA_002480485.1 Planctomycetaceae bacterium UBA7805 | reverse complement strand
TGGAGCGGCACATCCGCTGCGGAACCGACCGAGGCGAATTCAAAATTTCATATTGCCTGCATCGGCACGGCCAATCGAGCGGCGGGTAATATTCGGGGCGTTCAGTCGGAGTCGATCGTGGCACTGTGTGACGTGGATGCCGATTATCTGTCCCGAGCGGCACATAAAGTTCCCGGAGCGCATATTTACAAAGATTATCGGGCTATGCTCGACACCGAAAAAGATCGCATCGATGCGGTTGTGATTTCCACTCCTGATCATTTGCATGCCCCTATTGCCTCTGCTGCCATAGATCGGGGGCTGCATGTGTACTGTGAAAAACCGATGGCGCATACGGTGCTCGAAGCACGCCAGCTTGCGGAGCAGGCCCGAGCAAAAGGGGTCGTGACGCAGATGGGAATTCAAATCCACGCGCGCGAAAACTATCATCGCGTCGTGGAAATTATCCGCTCCGGGGTGCTCGGTGACGTGACCGAGGTGCATGCCTGGGTGGCTAAGGGATGGGGTGGTGGTTCGCGACCGAATGTGGCCGAGAACGCCCCTGAAACCCTTGACTGGGACCTATGGCTCGGTCCTGCGCCGGAACGTGCCTACGCCAGTGGGCGATACCATCCGGGAGAATGGCGCCGCTGGTGGGATTTCGGTCAGGGGACGCTTGGCGATATGGGATGCCACTTGTTAGATCTTCCCTTCTGGGCGCTCTCTCTTCAGTCGCCTAACCGTGTTGAGCCACATGGACCGGCTGCAGACCCGGAAACAGCGCCCTTAGGGGTTGAAATGCACTACACGTTCTCGGTCGCTGGTCGATCGACGCCCGTGAAACTGGTCTGGTACGACGGCAATCGAAAGCCGAAAAAACTTTTCGGCTACGATACACCGAGTGCTGGCGTCCTGTTTGTGGGAACCGAAGGCATGCTGTTTGCCAACTATGACCGCTGGAGCCTGTTGCCCGATACGAAGTTTTCCGGCTATGAGCCACCTACGCCTACCCTGCCGCGGTCCATCGGGCATCATGCCGAGTGGATTAGCGCTTGTAAGCAGGGCGGGGAACCGAGTTGCAACTTCGACTACTCGGGCCCGCTGACCGAAACCGTCTTGCTGGGTAACATCGCCTTTCGGAGCGGTAAATCATTCGATTGGGATGCCGATGCTTTTCGCACGGTCAACTGCCCCTCGGCAGATTCATTGCTGAGCAAGACATATCGCAAAGGATGGGAGTTGGTCGGACCCGTCGCGGCACCCGTTCGACGAAGCTGACTGAAACGCTACAATCATCCATCGTCACGCGTTTTTTCTTCGCACGCGAATGAATTTCTATAAGTAAGCAAAGGGAAAGTAAGGAAACGTATGGAACAGCAAATTGAAGTGGTTGCCGTCCTGGTAGCACAGCCCGGTAAAGAAGCGGATGTGGAAGCGGTCTTGAGCCCCCTGGCCGACGCAAGTCGGGAAGAGGAGGGGTGCATCGAATATAGTTTTTATCGCGATCGGGCCGACGCGACTCGGATTTTAGCGTTTGAAATTTGGGCCGACCAAGCCGCGCTCGATTTTCATTTCAATACCGAGCATTTCAAATTAGCAATTGGCAAACTGGAAATGTTGCTGGCCGCCGAACCGGTGATTACGCAGTGTGAGAAGATTATTTGAGATCGGTTTGAGCAGGGCTGTCGTCAGTTTTACGTTCCTCTGCACCCGCAATCCAGGTCCACGGAATGCGGGCGAGAGTCAGGCGGTCGCCCGCAAAGTGGACGTCTTTGCTCCGGCCATAGAAGCAAAGGATTGTGCCATCTGCCGTGACCGCCAGATCGCTGTAGGCGGAATAGCCCGGTTCGATCGATCGCGCAACCGGCCATGACTTCCCTTCGTCCCTGCTCATACGGAGCGTGACATTCTTTCGACCCCGCGGCGTATCGGGATTGGAAAAAAGCAGCACGTTGTGCCCGTCGTGTGCGTATCGGATCAGGCCCGCCATGCAGATCGGGTCAATCAGGTCCCTTTGGAAACGCGGTTCACTCCAATCGGTTGCACCATTCGGACTGGTGACCACAATCCGCCTTACGGCACCTGATTCATTCCGGGCGTTTAGCATCACCGAGCCGTCCTTCAGTTGCGCCGCAACAGTTTCATTCGGGTTTATGAATCGATCATTGCAGGGGATGGCGATCTCACTAGCGTGCCAGGTCAGTCCACCATCATCACTGTAGATCGTTGCGGTCACACTCGGTCTGTGTGCGTTTCCGCCGGATCCGGTAGAGAGCCAGACCGGAACGATGAGTCGGCCGTTTTTTAATTGAATACTGTGGTTCGGGCCAGTGGCCAACACTTTCCAGTCATAATCCGTGCGGAAATCGTCGAACACGTCGGTGATTTCTCGCGGCTGACTCCAAGTTGCCCCGTCATCTTTACTCTGCTGATAAAAGCAACGCTCATACTCGAGGCAAAAAAGCATGTGCACCGTGCCATCATGATCCGCGATTAGTACCGGGTTGTTGAGTGTCTCCCAAGTGGGATCAACGCCTAACCGGAGTGCCGCCGGATTTTTCCGCTTGTCTCCCGGAAGGTTGACGACGCTCTGGGCCTCACTCCAGGTTTTTCCTCCATCGGTGGAGCGACGCAAGAGAATATCAATATCGGCCCAGTCGCTCTCGGCATTTCGGGCCTCGCACCAAGCGAGCACCGTGCCGTGTGCAGTGACCAGGACACCCGGGATATGGTAGCGGAGATACTTCGGATTATCGCCCACCACAAACAGATCGACTTTTTCAACTCCGTTTACTGAGTCTCCCAAGCACACACTGCATAGCAGATATAGGCAAAAGCAACCGAGGAATCCAAGCCCATGAACGTTGTTTAGCCGAATTTTGTTGGGCATTTTATACGAATCCTTTCCGGCAACAGCATATCCATTTGGGATGTCGAATCGAAGGCCAAAGATTACCAAAAAACATCCGACCTGGAGGGTGCAAGTGGGGGCCTGCTCATACTACGATACCATTGGTATTTCTAATTCTTATAACGAGTTGAACATCAATGACTCCTGGCCAATACGGACGCCGTCCTGCTGCTCCTTTCAATCGTGACGAAATTCCTTGGGACGAAGTCTCGCTATGGCTTGTGCGTGGATTTTTCGGCCTGTTGATCATCGGAATCGCGTTGGCGGCAGCATCAATGTTTTACCGAATCGATGCCAGTGATGAAGGTGTGATCCTCAGATTCGGCAAGATAGTCGATACCGCCATGCCCGGCCTGCATTGGAAATTACCATGGCCGATCGACAAGGTTTACAAAGTTCCTGTCCAACGGATTCAGGTACTAGAATTCGGTTTCGCAACGCAGTCCGCAGGACGACGCACGAGGTACGCGAAGAAATCGAGAGACGATCTCGGTGTAGCTGAAATGCTCACCGGTGACTTGAATCTCGGTAATGTTGAGTGGATTGTGCAGTATCGAGTGAAAGACTCAGGCGAATATCTCTTTAACGTCGGTGGCGCGGAGGCTCCGGCCTGGGATCTGCTTGGGGAAGGCGACGTGGAAGCAAACCCTGCGGTACCAGATACGATTCGCGATGTTTCGGAATCAGTCATGCGAAAACTCGTCGGTGATTCGAGTATCGACTACGTCTTGACTATCGGCCGAGATCAGATAGCAAAGGATGCCGAGGAGATGATCCAGAAAGAGCTCGACGGATTTGAGGCGGGAGTCGATGTGGTCACCGTCAAACTGCAGACAACTTCCCCGCCCACAGAAAAAGTGCAAGATGCGTTTCAGGAGGTAAATCGCGCCCGGCAAAAAAAAGAGCGTGTTGTCAACGAGGCCCAGGGTGAGCGAAATAGTAAAATTCCAGCAGCCCGTGGAGCCAAAGACAAGGCAATAGCCGAAGCAGAGGGTTATCAGAACCGAGTGGTTCTCGAGACCACCGGCGCAGTCAATGCATTCCTGGAACAACTACGGGAATATGAAAAAGCGCCGGTCGTGACTCGGAAAAGGCTTTATCTTGAGTCAATGGAGCGAATCTTAAAGAATGTGGGAAATAAAACCATAATCGATGATTCTGTGCGTGGTCTTGTACCGCTGTTGGACCTGAACCAAGTGCCTAATCTTCCCGAAGAGGGAGTAAAGCGATGATACGAACCACCACTTTCGCGGTAGTGATTTCCCTGCTGCTCATTGGCCTTTTTTTTATCTATGCCAGTGCATATACGGTCCAAGAAGGCAAGTTAGCTGTCATCACGCAGTTCGGTCGGCCGATGGGTGCTGTCGAAAGTTCGGGACTGCATTTCAAGGTCCCGTTCGTTCAAGAGGTGAATTTCCTCGAGAAAAGGTTGCTGCCATGGGATGGTGATCCGGAAAGCATGCAGACGAGAGACAAAAAACGGATCGACATTGATGTCTGGGCGCGTTGGCGGATAGTTGATCCGATGAAATTTTTTGTGAAACTCCGCACCGAGCAACGGGGCCAAAAAATGCTCGATGACCTGGTCGATTCTGCGGTTCGTGACGTGGTGGCTCGACACAATCTTATCGATGTAGTGAGGAAATCAAATGATCCGTTAATCTATGAAACCAATGAGCTCCAGCGACGCTCCGGCGACAAAGTAACCGGTGGAGGGCGTGATGATGTTGAAAAAGAAATTCTGATGGGCGTTGACTTGGAGTCGTATGGGATGGAACTGGTGGCGGTCAGAATTAAGCGGGTGAACTACGTTGAATCAGTACGTCAGGCAGTTTACGAGCGGATGATTTCAGAGCGACTCCGGATAGCGCGACTGTACGACTCGGAGGCGATGGAAGAAAAAAATCGTATCCTGGGGCAAACCCAGAAAGAACTGGATCAGATTGAAGGTGAGATGGAAAAGGCCTCGGCAGAAATCCGCGGAAAGGCAAATGCACAAGTGATTCAATTGACCGCCGAAGCGTATGGAAAGTCGCCCGAATTCTATGACTTCCTTCGAAGATTAGAAGTGTTCAAGCAAACCTTCGGTTCGGATACTCGCCTGATTCTGTCGACCGATAGCGACATGTTCCGGTTGCTCAAGCAGCCCGACACGAGCAGCGGTAAATGAGCAATATCGCGACGCGATCACACTAGGTTTGAACCCGTGATCTTCTTATTAACGTCTTGAGCTAAATAGCATCAACACGTAATAGAACATCAAGGCAATCGAAGAAAATAGCTGTAACGATGCCGCGACGTAGCGATCTTCTTCGTAGCGGTGCATTACATTCGATGTGTCATACAGCACAGCCGCTCCGGCAAAACCGATCATCGCTACCGAAAACCAGGTGCCCATTGCAAAACCAAACATCACGCTTGCAGCAATAAAAAGCAGCACTAAAATTCCGCCCCACATCAAAAAGCCGCGAAGAAAAGAGAAGTCTTTCCGCGTGATAAAGGCGACAACTGTCAATCCGGCGCAACCGAGAATCGTGGTTCCTGCGGCACTGGCAATCACATTGCTACCGTCAGCTTGCTGGGAATATGCATTGGCAACGAACAGCAGAGGGATAAAAATGATTGCTTCGGCGGCTACGAAAGCCAACAGAGCAAGATATTGGCTGGTAAGCGATTTGGAGGTTGCCGCAGCCCGCGAGGAAAACCAGCCGACAAGCATGAAGCCCCCAAGCACCAACAGCCAGTTGACACCCAAGAGAGCAGCTGCAATTTTTTCGGCGAGTCCTGTTTTAAACAACGCAATCTCAATCACAGTGAATAGAGCAATCGCGCCGAATAAATGGTTATACGTTCGCACGATAAATCTGCTCCGCACATCTTCACTCGCTTGCGCTACGGGAATTGGTTGCAGAAAGGCGTCGTCGCTGGTCATGCTGTACTCCATCTGATAGTGAACCGAACTATCTGATTATCAACCGTTTCGTCTATTGGGGCAAGATGAGCTTGCGCGATCAGCTAGATCTCGCAAGCTCGACAAGGCGGTTGAACGTCTCGTCAGTCGGGGAAATCTATGCTAGGAGTTCCGGGATCACGTGGGCATGTTCTACGCCGGTGAGTCGCTGATCGAGCCCCTGATATTTTACAGTGAATCGTTCGTGGTCAAATCCAAGTAACTGCAGCACCGTAGCGTGGAAATCTCGGATGTGCAAAGGTTTGTCGACGATGTTGTAAGAAAAGTCGTCTGTTGCACCATAAATTTGTCCGCCGCGAGCTCCGCCACCGGCCATCCACATAGTGAAGCAACGCGGGTGATGATCACGCCCATAGTTTTGTTTGGTCAGTCCACCCTGGGAATAAATCGTCCGGCCGAATTCACCGCCCCAGATCACGATTGTGTCCTCAAGCATACCCCGTTGCTCGAGGTCCTCGAGCAATGCATAACACGGTCGATCGATGTCCTTGCACTGAGAAGGCATACGACCCGCCAGGTTGCCGTGATGGTCCCAGTTGTTGTGGTACACCTGAATAAATCGAACGCCCCGCTCCGCTAACCGGCGTGCCATCAAGGCGGTGTTGGCAAAACTACCGGGCTTTTTCGCCTCCTCGCCGTAGAGATCGAAAGTGTGCTGCGATTCGCTGGCGATATCTGTCAGCTCCGGGACGCTCGCCTGCATGCGGAACGCCATCTCATATTGGTGCATCCGTGTCTTTGTGTTCGGGTCGCCAAGGCGGGCATGCGCGATTGCATTGAGCCGATTCAGGTCATCGATGCTTCGTCTGCGAATGGAAGTGGAAACACCGGGAGGATCGTTGATGAAGAGGATCGGATCACCCTTGCTTCGGAACGAAACTCCGGCATGCTCACCGGAGAGGTAACCGCTGCTCCAGAGTCTGGAGGAAATGGCTTGCTCCTGGTCACGGTTAGATGGTATTGCCACCAACACCACGAACGTGGGCAGATTTTCATTCATTGTGCCCAACCCGTATGATGCCCATGATCCGAGGCAAGGCCGACCTGTAATCTGGTTGCCGGTTTGCATCATGGCGATCGCCGGTTCATGATTAATCGCCTCGGTGTGCATGCTCCGCATCCAGCAGATATCATCTGCTTTGTGGGCTAAATTCGGCAGCAGATCTTTGTTCATCCACATGCCACACTCACCCGCTTGATGAAACTTGTACTTGGAAGGAGCAATTGGGAAACGTGATTGCCCGCTCGTCATCGTAGTGAGCCGCTGCCCCATCCGCACGCTTTCAGGAAGATCCTTGTCAAACCATTTCTGCATGACAGGTTTCGAGTCAAACAGATCCATTTGAGAGGGCCCACCGACCATATGCAGATATATCACCCGTTTCGCCTTGGGAGTGAAATGTGGACCCGGTGCCTGGTGTGCGCCGGCAGCTTCACTCACGCCAGGAGCGGATGCCAACTGAGCTAGTGCCGCAGAGCCTAAAAGATGGCCGCTCCGTGCAAAAAATGACCGGCGATGTTGCAGAATTGGATCCGGTAAATTGAACATCTGTGTCGCTCTCCGGTTTACTACTTTTTATTTATTTAAGACTTCATCGAGATTGAACATTTCACTGGCGACCATCGTCCACGCGGCAACGCTGGCCGGGTCGAGGCCGTCTGCAGGTTCAGTTTCTCCAACCCCGAGCAACTGAGTGGCCGCCTCGGGAGCGTCGCGATAATGAGACTCGAAGTCACGGTAAGCCGCTAGCACAATGGCCCGCTCATCCTCACCGAGTGGTCGGCACAGAGTTCGGTCCGCAATGAAACGGGCTGTAGCGTGTTCATCGATACTGTTACGTAGTGCAACTTCGGCGAGTTTTCGCGACGTCTCCACAAATTGAGGGTCATTGAGCGTTACCAACGCCTGCAGCGGTGTATTTGTGCGCTCACGCTTCACAGTGCAAACCTCCCGACTCGGCGCGTTAAATGCATCCATATTCGGGGGGGGTGCCATCCGCTTCCAGAAGCTGTATAGCGTCCGGCGATGCAGGTTTTCTCCCGTATCCTGTTTGTAATCTCTCGTGTTACCGCCCGGCAGGCCCACAACATCCCAGATGTTGACCGGTTGATAGGGCCTTACGCTCGGGCCATACATTTTTTCCGACAACAGCCCGCACGATGCGAGGGCGTAGTCTCGGATCATTTCGGCGTCCATTCGGAATCGAGGGCCTCGAGATAGCAACGCGTTGTCTCGATCTTTCTCAATTTTAAGCTCGGTCGTGATTGCGGCCTGGCGATATGTACTACTCATGAGGAGCTGCTTGAAGAAATTTTTCACATCCCAGCCACTTTGCTGAAAATCAATCGCCAGCCAATCAAGCAAGGCATCATGGCTTGGCAGCGTGCCGGTAATTCCGAAATCCTCGGGTGTTGGTACGATGCCCCGACCGAATACCTCCTGCCAGAACCGATTCACCGTCACCCTCGCTGTCAGCGGATTGGCCGGATCGACAAGCCACTCGGCGAGTCCCAACCGATTCTTCGGGGCATCGTCTTTCATTGGATGCAACGCCGCTGGCGTGTCAGCTGAAACTAACTCGCCTTTCTTGTCGTATTCACCTCGCATTAGGATGTGGGCCATCGCTGGTGAATCTTTTTTCTCTCTTTGAATGTGAGTCATCGGACTGCGGTTACGGATTGCCGCTTGCTCACCTTGCAAATCAGTGACCGCACGAGATAGTTCGGGGAATTCGGCGTCTAGGGTTGCCAAGTAATGGTTGAGTACTTGGTCGTGGGCCTTTTGTTTTGCCTGCTGTGCTGCCTTCTCCGCATCTCTTGCGACTTCATCTTTCTCACCAGTTGCGGAACCCGAGTTCTCTGCATCGGCAACCGGTTGCTGAGCCCGAGCGAGTGCCTGGTGAATCACCGGGAGATTCGCCAGGGCTTTTACCTCGCGAGGATATAGCGCTCGGTCATAGATCCGCACGTCCTGAACCGCACCGGTAAAGGCATCTTTTTCGCTCCTTCGACCGAGTCGCAGCGGAGTGTCCGATAGAATTGAAGCATCTTCCGGCAACGCATCTTTCTCCACCAGTAGTGGCTGCTGATTGCCGTTAAGGAAAATCTTTACGCCTGCCGCTTTTCCGGATCCATCGTACGTAACAAACACGTGCTGCCACTGATTTTCCTGCAGTCGATTTTGATAGACCCGAGTTTTTATCGCCTGCTCCGGCCAATCGCTCACTAAATGCACGGCAAAGGCATTGCCATTTTGCCACAGGTCCCATCCACGGTCCCCGTTGGCTTGGTCGATACGGCCAAGAATCGTGCCGGTATTCTTTTTGCTTACCGGTTTAATCCATCCGCCGAAACTGAATGGCTGATCGCTTTCAAATCGGGCAAGATCTCCGAGTTCGAAGTTGGTCTGGTCACCGAGTTGCGGTGCTTTACCAAATTTGCCGCCTTCAATCCACTCAAGCCCCTTGCCGGTCGCGTCGTAACTGGTGGCCTCGGATTGTCCTGCCGATTGTCCTGCCAATGAGCCTCGAATCGTATCGCCCTGTCCCTCGTCAAGGGGAAGACGGATGATATTCTTATCGGCGACAATGCCAGCCTCGAACGAATCGGGTGTTGCGGTTGTCAGCCATGTTTCAAATGCGGGTTGGGCTGCCATCCTACGGGCATCGCGCAATTTTTCAGCGGCCGTAATCTCCGGTGGCAATGCCTCCCATCGAGGACGATCCTCTTCGCTGGGCAGCACCAGAACAGGGCCGAGGCCATCTTTCGCATTGCCGTCTTTCGCCCTCTGCGTCGTGTTTCGGAAGAAAGCCGCCATCGCGTAGTAATCTTTCGTGGTGATTGGGTCGAATTTGTGATCATGGCACTGACTGCAGTTGGTTGTCAGGCCCAAATACACCCAGCCGAGAGTTTGCACGCGATCAGCCGCGTAAATCGCCAAGTTCTCTTCATCGATCGTTCCACCTTCGTTCGTGGTGATGTTGCACCGCTGTAAACCGGTAGCGATCAGCTGATCCTCCGTGGGATCAGGCAGCATGTCACCGGCAATTTGTTCGACCGTAAACTGATCGAACGGTTGGTTTGAGTTGAATGCACGAATAACCCAATCACGGTAAGGCCACATCTCACGATAATTGTCAAAATGTAATCCGTGGGTGTCTCCGTAACGGGCCGCGTCGAGCCAGTATCGGGCTCGGTGCTCGCCCCACGTCGGACGCTGCATCAAGCGATCAATCCACGTTTCCATTGCCGCTTCCGCGTCCAGAGCATAATCGCCCGCAAAAGCGAGACTCTCGGTTGGGTTTGGCGGGAGACCGGTAATGTCAAGATGCAAACGTCGGAAAAGCGTCAAAGGATCCGCCTCGGGTGCTGGTGTGAGCCCCTCACGCTCGAGTCGTGCAAGAATGAATCGATCGATTGGGTTCTTTATCCAGTCCTTTTTTTGCACCGCCGGGAGTTTAGTTTTTTGTGGGGCAATGAATGACCAATGCGGTTGATATTCAGCGCCCTCCTCAATCCAACGTTTGAGCACCGACTTTTCCGTCTCCGTTAGTGCTTTTTTTGTCTCCGGCGGCGGCATCACGATGTCTGGATCAGTTGTTTCTATCCGAGCAACCATTTCACTCGCCTGCAGATCGCCGGCAATAATGGCACCCATCTCAATTGCGTTCTCCCGCTGATCTAACCTTAAATCTGCTTCTCGTGATGCACTGTCTGCGCCGTGGCAGCTAAAGCATTTATCTGACAGAATGGGTCGAATATCACGGTTGTATTCAAGCGGCCCGGTGGTCGGATCGGCCATGGCACCGGTCAGGGGAACGACCGCCGTGGCGATAGCCATCAAAACACGCGAAACGACACCAAAATATTGCATGGGCAGGACTCGATACAGGCGGGGAAAGAGCTGTTAGTATTTTAGCCCTGAAACGTACAAATCACTAGGCGAAAAAGATCGTGGGATGATACTATTGGTGCATGGCAAGTGCCCTGGGTGCGCTGTTATGCGGGGGTCATCCATGCCAAATTCTCCTGTTTTGTCGGGGTTCAGGCGATTATGCCTGGAACTAACTCGCCTTGTACACCGGTGAGCCGCATATCCAGTCCGCTGGAGCGGAAAGTGAGTTTTTTGTGGTCCATGCCGAGAAGATGTAGCAGGGTCGCATGGAGATCGGCTACGGGAACTTCATCGCGGACAACGTTGAATCCGAAGGGATCCGTTTCGCCATGGACATGGCCCGATTTCACACCACCCCCAGCAAACCACATCGTGAATGCTCGATTGTGGTGATCGCGACCATCAGCACCGCCCCCCTGGACCATGGGCGTACGTCCGAACTCACCGCCCCAGATTACGATTGTATCTTCAAGCAATCCGCGTCGCTCCAAATCGGTCACTAGCGCCGCGCTCGCTTGATCCGTCTCGCCGCAGCGACGAGCCAGCCCCGCTTTCAGGCCCCCGTGGTGGTCCCATGCCTCATGAAATAGCTGGACAAAGCGGACGCCTCGCTCGATAAGTCGACGAGCAAGAAGGCAATTTTTTGCATAACCCGGTTTAGGTTGCTGCGGATCGAGGCCATACATCTTGAGCGTGGACTCCGACTCACCCGTTAAATCGACCAGTTCCGGTCCGCTCGTTTGCATCCGATATGCCAATTCGTAAGCGTTGATCCTCGCTTGGATCTGTGGGTCGCCCATGCGGGCCAACTCCTGCTCGTTGAGTCGCTTGAGTGTGTCGAGCGACGCGCGTTGGGTGCGGGCATCAACACCCTTTGGATTAGAGAGATAAAGAATCGGATCGCCGCTGCTCCGCAGCGGTACGCCCCCAAAGCGGGTCGGTAAGAAACCCGAACCCCAGTTACTTGCTCCACCACTCGTGCCATTTGCACTGCTGAGAACGACGTAACCGGGTAGATCGGTCGCCTCGCTGCCGAGACCGTAAAGTGACCATGCACCAAAACTCGGACGGCCGAAAATCTGGGTGCCTGTGTTCATCAGGATTTGCGCAGGTGCATGATTGACTGCCGTGGTCGAGACCGAACGAACGATGCACAATTTATCAACGATGCTTGCGGTGTAAGGTAATAGGTTGGAAATCTCGATTCCCGATTCACCATGACGGGAGAATTCGTACTTCGGTCCCAGCAGTGCAGAGTCCGGCTTGATGAAGGCCGCACGATAGCCCTCGAGCAATTCGGCAGGAGGTTTCTTGCCGCTCCAATCAGCTAGTTCAGCTTTGTAGTCATACAAGTCGAGGTGACTCGGAGCGCCAGCCTGGAAAAGATAAATCACCCGTTTCGCCCGCGGTGCGTAATGCGGCGGCTGTACCGCTAGTGGGTGCTCATTCGTCGTCGCCCCATAGGCTGCGTTATCACGTGCGGCCAGCGCACCGAGCGCCAGCGAACCGACCCCGACACCACACTGCTCGAGAAACCACCTGCGGGATACCGGGGACGCAGCGGGCGAGTGGGGAATTGGTGATTTCATAGTGTGTCTGCCTGTCCTGTTTAGGTATCTGTATGATAACCTGCGGTTCAACCTTTGCTTAGTGTCGCATCTAGGTTCAGTAGCACGCGACAAACGATGGTCCATGCCGCCGCCTCATTTGGTGACGCAGTCGGAGGCAGATCGGCCGGATTGGTCAGGGAGTTAAAGGCAATCTCCGCTGCTGTCAGTTCGCCCGCAGCCAGACGAGCCCGAGTTGCCTCTAGCAAATCTGAGAGGGCATCAACTTCCTCTCCAATGGGTTTCCGACTGGTGCATAACCGATAGCCGTAGATCAGCCGGTCGCGATCATTGAAGGACGCCTTACTGAGAAGTCTCAAGGCCATTGCCTGGGCCGCTTCGGTGAAAATGGTAGCATTCAAGCTGGTGAGTGCCGCCAGCGGCGTATTTGAATAAGTCCTTCGCACGCAAGCGGCATCGCCCGACGGAGCATCAAAACTCGCCAGTACCGGATCGGGCATAGATCGTCGACGGAAAACATAAAGGCTGCGACGATAACGCTCGTCGTCCTTTGCCGTATCCCAAAAATCGACTGCGGTAAAGCTGAGCGAGAATAGACCGTCCGGTACCGGGGGAAACACGCTCGGTCCGCCAACCGTATCCTTCAGTAGACCGGACGCAGCGAGCGCGATATCGCGGATCATTTCTGCATCGACCCGAAATCGGGGTCCGCGCGCCAATAAGCGGTTTTGGGGATCAATCTCAACTGCCTCAGGGGCGGCTACCGCACTCTGCTGATAGGTATCGCTCGTAACAATCACGCGGTGCAAATGCTTCAGGCTCCATGGTTCGGATTGTTTTCCTGTCGGTATCGAAGGCTGCATGAATTCCACGGCGAGCCAGTCAAGCATTTCCGGATGGGACGGAAGTGCACTTCGAACACCGAAATCGTCAGTCGTCTCGACCAAGCCCGTGCCGAAATACGCCTGCCAAATGCGGTTTACCGCAACCCGGGCCGTTGTTGGCGATTCGCGATCGGTTAGCCAACGAGCGAGTGTGAGCCGGTTGGGTGGCTGTCGGTCAGAGGACAGCGGGTGCAGCGACTCCGGCACACCGGCCTGCACCTCGCTGCCTGGCGATTGCCAGCTTCCACGCTCCAGGATTCGGGTGTCACGGACATCGTCGCCATCGCGTGTCGCCAAGTGTAAGACTGAATCGCCTTCCGGCCAGCGATTCCACTGCTTGTGTATTGAATTGGCCAGCGATTTGGTTCGTTCGTCGTTTAAAGCCCAAGTGACCAGCAGCTTGCGGTTGTCATCTGCTGTGCGATCGGCGGCAGGTTTCTCCAACGCTTGGCGAACGTCGCCGGTGACCGCTGCCGCGGAGGGGGACTCCTGGCCGGTCACATCAAAGCGAAAGCGACCGATGAAATTATTTTTGCGTCCGTGCGCGTCATTACCACCATGACGGAACTCCATTACGATACGAAATTTCGTTCCCGCGTCATGCTGAATCGCTTCTTTGAACTGAAGTACCGCCTCGCACGGCTCGTTGTGGAAATGCGGTCCGCGATCCGGTGTCCATGCAGTTTCCCACAATCCATCGATCAGATAATCTGCGCCTCCAACCATTCGACTGTCTTCTTGGTTGCGGCGGAGATATGGGTCGATGAGCCGGTTCTTGCTGGCGGCGTCGGCAGTGGCCGAAGAAACCTCAATTCTCTCATAGGTATCGCTGTCTCGGCTGCAGCCTTCCACCCTGATTTCACTAATCGCAAAGTTGCCCACGTAGCTGCGACCGGGCCCACCGAAGATTAGATCGCCATGTTTTAGGCCGCAGAGTCGCAAGCCGGTGATGTTCGGTTGATCGCTTTCCAGCAGCACTGTCAAACGGGTGCTCGTGGGACGGAATCCGAGGTTGAGCACGCTGTTGTCGGGGAGTAATTCCGGATGACAGATCCCGTCCGGTACCTCCGCACTAGTCGGTGTCGCAGCATGCCATTTAGTCTGCGTGAGGTTTTTTTGTTGCGATTCGATCCACGTAGCGAGCTTGTCTTCCCAGTCTGGTGCCGCCTGTTTGATGGCGGATTCCTTTGCAGTGATGTCTTTCTCTATCGATTCAATCGTTTTTTGGTGGCCCGGCCCGTACACCCGGCTGACAGCCTCATAATCATTGTTGATATAGGCCATCAGCTGGTAATATTCGCGCGTTGTGATCGGGTCATATTTGTGGTCGTGACATTGGGCACAAGCAATGGTCAGGCCGAGGACTGCTTTGCCCAGGCAGTCCATACGATCGATGAGCCCTTCCATTCGGAACTCTTCCGCGATAACCGCACCCTCTTCATTCACCATGCCGTTACGGAGGAAGCCGGTCGCAACGTGCTCGGCCTGTGCGGCATCGGGCACTAAATCCCCTGCCAGTTGTTCGATGACAAAACGGTCGTATGGTAAATCATCATTGAGTGCCTCAATCACCCAATCACGCCACGGCCATTGTTTACGAGGAAGGTCTTTTTCGTAGCCGTCGCTATCGGAGTAGCGAGCTGCATCCAGCCACCATCGCGCCCACCGCTCGCCATACTGAGGTGATTGCAACAAACCTTCGACCTGCTTTTCGTATGCATCGGGTGAATTATCGGCCAGAAACGCATCGAGTTGCTCGGGAGTCGGCGGCAGTCCGACTAGATCAAGCGATAATCGTCGCAATAAGGTCGCGCGATCGGCACGCGGGCTCGGGACAAGGTCTGTTGTGGCGAGCTGTCTTTTGACGAAGAAATCAATCGGATGCACACCGTTTGGGCAGCCTGCTTTAACAGGCGGTACGAATGCCCAGTGATCACGGTATTCGGCGCCCTCCTCAATCCAACGGCGCAGCAGACCGCGCTCCGCCTCGGTCAGAGGGTGTCCATGCCCGGGCGGGGGCATTTGTAAGTCAGGGTCGGGCGATTCGATTCGCTGAATCAATCCGCTTTTCTCAGCGTTGCCTGGAACGATCGCCGGATCTCCATTGAGTTCAGCCACCGCGACCGTGCGTTGATCAAGCCTCAATTCGGCCTCTCGAGATGACGGATCTTGTCCGTGGCACTCAAAACAATGATCTGCCAGGATCGGCTGGATGTCCCTTGTGTAATCAACCGCTTCCTCGCCTTTTAATGCTGCGCCGGCAGCAAAACCGTGCAGCACCACTAGTGTGGAAAAGACTTGCACCCGGGATCGAATGAAGCGTTGCATAAGTGAGAAGAATAGGAGGGGTTAGCTCGGTAATCGACAGTTTCATTTTATATGCAGGGTGGGCGAATGTGCTAGTGGAAATGACACATAGATTGCCATGAATGCTGCAATAAACACGATTTTCCACACCTAATTTGTATCGGCAAAATCGGTATGGGAACTTGCGTATTCGCTGCCGGCAGGGCTACGATGAGGGTTCGACCGAAGGTACAAACAGGGGGACGGGAGGCCACTGAATCGTGTCGCGTACTTTATTTCCAGTAAAACATTCTTTTTTGATTTTACTCACCGCGCTTTCCTCGGTTGCCACATCAGCCTATGGCCATGAGGAGCGTCCAAACGTAATCGTGATCTTCTGCGATGACCTGGGCTACGGCGATCTGGGTTGCTTCGGTCACCCGACCATCCGCACCCCCAACATCGATCGGATGGCGCGTGAGGGGCAGAGGTGGACACAATTTTACGCGGCTGCTCCGGTCTGCACACCGAGTCGGGCCGGATTGCAAACGGGCCGCTATCCAGTGCGTAGCGGAATGTGCGGTTTCGGTTACCGCGTATTATTCCCAGACTCGAAGGGCGGGTTACCGCAAAGCGAAATTACAATCGCCCGCATGCTCAAGGACGCGGGATACTCGACGCATGCAGTCGGCAAGTGGCACCTGGGGCACCTGCCCGAATTTTTACCAACCAGCCACGGATACGACACCTACTTCGGCATCCCGTACTCCAACGACATGGACACCTCCAAGAACGCGCCACCATGGAAGGCTCAATTCGCTGATCCAAAAAGCGAATATTGGAATGTCCCGCTGATGCGTGGTGAATCAATCATCGAACGTCCGGCCGACCAGACTACGATCACAGAGCGCTACACGCAGGAGACTATCAATCTTATTCGACGCAAACGAAAACAACCCTTCTTTATTTACCTTGCCCACAACCTGCCACACGTGCCGTTATTTGTCTCAAAGCCGTTTGAGGACGTCAGCATTCGCGGCTTGTATGGCGATGTGATTGAGGAGATCGACGCATCTACCGGGCGGATCCTCAATGCGCTTCGTGACGAGGGAATCGCGGAAGACACGTTAGTCGTTTTTACGTCCGACAACGGGCCGTGGCATATGTATCGACAGCAGGGCGGTTCCGCCGGATTGCTGCGTGACGCGAAAGGCAGTACCTGGGAGGGCGGAATGCGTGAGCCCACAGTGTTTTGGTGGCCTGGGCACATCAAACCGGCGGTAATTATGGAGGTTGGTAGTACGTTGGATTTGTTGCCCACGTTTGCAGGAATCTGCGATGCCCGACTGCCGAGCGACCGCACGATTGATGGCATCAATCTCAAGGAGGTTTTATTGCACGGTGAGGGCGATGGCCGACGAGAGCTTGTTTACTATCATGGCGACGAGGTATTTGCTTTGCGGGAAGGCCCTTTCAAAGCGCATTTCAAAACAAAAACGGAGTTCGTGGGGCAGCAAGATCCGGTAGTACACGATCCACCTTTGCTTTTTAACCTCCAGCATGACCCAGCGGAAAAGTACGATATTGCGAGCGCGCATCCGAAGGTGGTCGAGAGACTACTAGCCCGAAAGCGGGCACATGAGGCAGGGGTTACTAAAGTTCCCAACCAACTAATCCTCCGATAATAAATCGATGTAATTTTTAAGGCGAACGCACATGCGAATGGCATTTCAAAAAGTTTATCGTCATCACCGAAATTTGCTTATAATTGGTTTAGTGATCGTGTCCATGTTCGGACCATTTGCGATTTGTGGCTCAGGTGAAGATTCAGCGTCCGCACCCAATCAGCGTCCAAACATTCTGTTTATTTTCTCGGACGACCATGCAACACATGCAATCGGTGCTTATGGTGGGCTGTTTCAGTCGATCGACCCGACCCCAAACATTGACAGACTCGCGCGTGAGGGAATGGTCTTTGAAAATAGTTTTTGCACCAATTCGATCTGCGGGCCAAGTCGCGCCGTGATTCTGACCGGTAAGCACAGTCATAAAAACGGGTTCATGAACAATGGAAACCGATTTAATCCGGACCAGGTGACTTTTCCGAAGCTGCTTCAAGCATGTGGGTATCAAACCGCGTTGTTCGGCAAGTGGCACCTCAAAAGTACGCCGCAGGGTTTTGACACTTGGATGGTCCTTCCTGGACAGGGGGCCTATTACAACCCGGAATTTTTGACGCCCGACGGAAACCAGGTGATTAAGGGCCATTGCACAAAGGTCGTCACGGATCTGGCGGTTGATTGGCTTAAAGAAGGGCGTGACCCGGATAAACCTTTTTTGCTTATGTGCCAGCACAAAGCGCCCCACCGTAACTGGATGCCGGCGTTTGAACACATCGCCCTGTACGATGATGTCGACCTACCCGAGCCAGAAACGCTTTTCGACCGATGGGAGGACAACGCACCGCCCGCGCGCCATCAAGAGATGGAGATCGATCGACACCTAGATCTTCATTACGATCTATTTGTGGATTTGACTGCAGAATTTAATGGGGATGCGATTCAGGCCCGCCAAGATCGTTCGGCCCGTGATAACTTGTGGCGAATGACGCCGCAGCAAAAAAAACGATGGCGTGATGCTTACAAAGCCGATGACGCCGCGTTTCACGCGGCGAATCTTTCAGGAAAAGACCTGGTCCGCTGGAAATATCAGCGGTACGCAAAAAATTATCTTCGATGTGTTCGAGGGGTCGACGATAGCGTCGGACAGCTCATGGCAACACTGAAAGAGCTGGGTATTGAGAAGAATACCATCGTGATTTACAGCTCGGATCAGGGATTTTACATCGGTGATCACGGCTGGTACGACAAGCGATGGATGTATGAAGAGTCATTAAAGATGCCGCTCATTATCAAATGGCCCGGAGTCACTGCTCCTGGCTCGCGTAACACGCAGATGGTGCAGAATCTAGATTACGCGGAGACCCTGTTGGAGGCCGCGGCCTGCGATCCGGATCCTGAAATGCAGGGGCAGTCTCTGGTGCCCCTGCTGAGTGGTAAAGTACCGGATGACTGGAGAAAAGAGATTTACTATCACTATTACGAGTTTCCGAGTGTCCACATGGTGCCCCGGCATTATGGCATCCGCAATGACCGTTTTAAGCTGATGCACTTTTATCAGTTTGATGAATGGGAGTTTTATGATCTGAAAGCGGATCCCGACGAACTGATGAATGTTTATGATGATCCTCGATACGCAGAACACGTAAAGCACATGAAACAAGAGCTAGTCGAGCTTCGCGAGCGGGTCGAGGACGACAGTGATGTGTCGCTGGCTCCAGATGCGTTCCGTCGCCGATTTCGTCCTGGTGCAGCCCTGTAGGAATCTTTGCAAACGACATATCGAGCGGAAAGTGATCTTGTGACCGCTGTCGGAAATAAGCGCGTGCAGATTCCTGCCGGTATCCGTTTGCATTACCGAGAGGCTGGCAGAGGCGAACCGCTCGTGCTATTGCCCGGCTGGTCGCAAACTGCGGCTATGTTCGATGAGCAGATTCGGCGGCTGGCAGACCGGCACCACGTGATCGCCCTTGATCACCGTGGACATGGGGAAAGTGAAAAAGTCGATCACGGCTACCACCTTGCACGTTTGGCTATGGACCTGCGAGAGTTTCTGCTCGCCCTCGATCTGAGCCAGGTCACACTGCTGGGGCATTCGATGGGTGCAGCAGTAATCTTCTCGTATATCGAATTGTTCGGTACCGACCGGCTTGATGCGGTGATCCTTGCTGATCAACCTGCGGCACTTGCGCTTAGCGAGACCGCTTCACCGCAGGAGCTTGAAGAGGCGGGTGCTATTTTTTCATTCTCTCACCTGAGTGCAATCTGCGAGTCGCTGCGTGGCAGCGATGCGGTAGAGACGACACGCAAAATCATTTTCGACATGTTGAGTCCTCGGCTGTCGGAGCTTCAGGGAGACTGGCTGCTGCAGCAAAATCTGCTGCTTCCACGCTTGCACGCAGCAGCTTTGCTCTGGAACTGCGCCCTCATGGATTGGCGATCGACGGTTGGGCAAATCAATGTCCCCGCACTGGTCATTGGTGGACGCGCGAGTCTTGTGCCGTGGGAAAGTCAGCGGTGGATTGCTCGGCAGATTCCGATCGCCGAATGCCACGTCATTGAAGAGCTAGAGGGGGGCTATCATTTTGCTTTTCTGGAACAGCCAGAGATATTTGGTGCTTTAGTCGCTGATTTTCTCTGTCAAAAACAGCCCCGGCCCGAACGGTAGCAACCGGCGTGCGACTTATCATCGGCCCCATCGCCCCTACAATATGTTGATCCTATTGCAACACGAGGTCTTGATGAATACTCACTGGATGCGAAGAACCCTCCAACTTGCTGCAATTTATAACCTGCTCTGGGGTGCGTGGGTCATTCTTCGCCCGAACGATCTGTTTCACCTGACGGGCATGCCGCTCCCGTCCTATCCTAGCATTTGGCAATGCGTGGGAATGATTGTGGGTGTATACGGTATCGGCTACGCCATTGCTTCCCGTGATCCGCTGCGGCACTGGCCGATAACGATGGTTGGATTTCTGGGAAAAATTTTCGGGCCAATCGGGTTTCTGTTCGGCCTGCTCACGCTGGGCCCCAATGATCCCGGGTACCTGCCACCGGTCTGGGGAATCACCATCTTAACCAACGATCTCATCTGGTGGGTTCCCTTCGGTATGATTCTCTATGCGGCGGCCAAGGCATCTTGCCTACCCAAGGATCAAACAGCTCTTCCAGTTGATGAAGCGATGGCCGCGCATCACGATCAATATGGTAAGACGTTGAAATCGCTTTCTGAAGATCGGCCATTAATGCTCCTTTTTTTACGGCATGGGGGATGCACCTTTTGTCGCGAAGCACTTGCCGACATTCAAAAATTGCACAATAAACTCGAGTCAGATACAAACCTAGCGATTGTTCACATGGGGACTGAGGCGGAGGCGGCCGGGCAGTTTGCTTCGTACCAACTGGAAAGGGTTTCTCGAATCAGTGATCCGGAGTGTCGTCTGTTCCGCAGTTTCGGCTTGGATCGTGGAAGCTGGGGACAACTTTTCGGCGTTTCCGTCTGGGGCCGAGGTGCGAAGGCGTGCCTGATCGATGGGCATGGCGTCGGAAAACTAGCTGGCGACGGTTTTCAGATGCCTGGACTGTTTTTAATACGGGACGGAATAATCATAAACGCTTACCGACACAAGAATGCCGCGGATCGCCCCGACTATGCGCGATTTGTGCGTGAAGGTCTTGCTGCAGCAACCTCATAGAACGGGGGCCGGCACTAATGTAGGGTCGGGCTGTTGTCGATCCGCTGCAGAGCGGTATGCTGAATCAAAGAGTCTGCTCTGGCACGAGGCCAACCATGTCGCGATTACTATTCTCAGAACAGGCGTCGGTCTCTTTTGGATCCTCGCTTCTACCTGCGCGAACAGCGCGGCAACCGGGCCAATTATTTGAAGTCACGCAAAGCCTGGAACCGATGCGGAAATTAATCCGCACATCTATTCCTCCGGTGCCGGGAGTCTACGCGTTCTACGATCGCTGCGGAACAATTATTTATGTTGGCAAGGCGAAGCGACTCAGGCACCGGTTGATCAGCTATTTCACTCGACAACCGGAAGATCACAAAGCGGTGCGGATCGTCCGCCGTGCCGCTTTTGTGCGTTACGAACGTGTGGCTGGTGAACTTCTGGCCTTGCTGCGCGAACAGGAATTGATCAGTAGGTTCCGGCCTGTGATGAATCGTCGGGGGCAGCCGCGAAGTCGAATGCCTAGATTCGTCTCTTTTTCCTGCGAAATGGCACCCCGTCTTCGGGCGGTGCGAGCCCGGGTAGATTTGGGTGGCGGATTGCATGGCCCACTGCTCGGAAGTCGCCGCCTGCGGTCGGCTGTAGCTGATTTTAATCACACTTTCCTGCTTCGAGACTGTGGTCCTGACGTTTCCATCATTTTCAGCGAGCAGCAGACGTTGTTTCCTGAACCACTCCGTCCGGGCTGTCTTCGACTAGAAACCGGTAGTTGCTCCGGACCATGCGCCGCAGAAGTGACTGCAGCAGATTACACCAAGCAAATACACGCAGGCGAACAATTTCTTCGTGGCGAGACGAGTACGGCGGTGCTGCGGTCGATCGAACAATCAATGCACGAGGCCGCGAATCGAAAATCCTACGAGTGGGCAGCCCGTTTACGCGATCGCTGGCAGAATTTGCGATGGCTGGCAGACCGTCTCGGTGAGGTTCGGTTAGGCCGCGAATCCTACAACGCGGTTTATCCACTGGAGGGGATTGGTCAAACGCCTATCTGGCTCTACCTGGCCGGAGGTGCAGTTGCCGGTGCCGTGTCAGCGCCAGGAACGATCCGTAGTGCGCGGCGGGTTGGGCGTGACATTGACGCTCTGTCGGACGGTTTGCCGCAAAGCTATCTGCTGCGGGCCGACGTGTTGCTGCTGCAGTTGATCGTGCTCGGTTGGTTACGTCGCAATCCGCTCGAGCGTCGCAAGCTGATTTCACTGGATGTCGCGCGCGAGTATTGTGAGAATATGACGGCGGGAAAACTGACTACAAATCAGTAACCCAGCTCGGTACATCGCCATCACCGGTTCGTTCGCCATCGAGTAACCAAGTGAGATTGAAACGCGCAAGTTTGCTTCCAGGCCCTGCTTCATAATGCAGAAAGATCTGCCCCTCGCTCGGCGTTTGCGGTCGACCCGCATTCAAAGATGAGTAGGCGCTTGGCCCAGGATCAATAAGTCGCTTCAGCGGCCAAGTTTCGCCGCCATCAAAACTGACCCACACGGTGACACGCTCACGTTGATTTCCCTCGGTGTCGATGTTGCTAAAAAGCAAGATGTCACGATCTTTGATCGGAAGTCGCACCAAGCCTCCCATACATCCGTAGGCGCGATGCTGTAGTCCGTCGGGTAACACCCCGACCACCTTAAAGCCTTTCCATGTCGCGCCACCATCATCGCTTACGGCAGCACGCCGACGCGTAGGGTGCGGGTTTTGATCCCAATGACAGCGGGTGTTGTAATAAATTTTTCCATCCGAGCGTTCGGCTAGTGTTGCCTCCCCGGTGCCACGTTCCGGAAACGGGTCGCTTGTTTTCCAAGTAACGCCACCGTCATCACTAAAGATGGCTGTGGTATAATGGCTGCCATACTCCTCCGGGCGATTGCCGTCCCCATAAAAACGCGCCGGACGGAGTAGTCGACCTGCATGCGGGCCGCGTCGGAGCGTAATGCCATGCTCATTCATATGCATGGAAGGCGTATTGCCCAGGCTGTCTGCCGCGATATTCGTCGGTTGGCGGCGCCATGTTATTCCATGGTCGCGACTTCGGTAGATCTCTAGCGGGGATGGAGGGTGTCCCGCCTCGACAAATGCGATGACGTCACCTGACGTTTCGTCGACCGTCAGGCCTCCGCCTTGAAATCCCGGCTCAGCTATCGCAATCGATTCACCAAATGTTTTTCCGCCGTCGGTGCTGCGGCGTACCAATAGCCGGCTATTGCCCAGAGTCACCAGTACTGTGCCATCGCAGGCAATCGCAACATTCGGGTGTCGCTCCTTCTTATAAACGCGCTGCGACTCGAAACTCGCCGGCCCCAGGAAAGAATTGAGGCCCGCTTCCTGTGTTTTGACGATTTGCGATTCTGCCCGAACCAGGTCCGTGCAGAGCACCAGACAAAAATATACTCCTATAAAACATGGCGGTATCTGACGCATGATTTTCCTTTCAGCGAGAAACCATCAAGTAACTGGCAATAGTTTCGGCCACCTGGTCACCGATAACCATGCGGACCACCTCCAAAGCGAATTCGATGGCGGTTCCGGGTGCCTGTGAGGTGATAATCCGGTTTGTTGGATCCACACATACCCGCAATGCGGGATCGTAGGCATCTCCCAATCGTTTAGTAAACTCGTCCGGGACGAAGGTTTCATCGCGAGTTATTATTTGTTGAGAGTTTCCGGTAACCTGTGGGCATTTATCCAACACTCCAGCAGGTTGTAGCACCAGAGCAGGGGACAGACAAATAGCCGCCAGCACAGCGCCTTGACCATGATGTCGTATCAATAAATCCCGTAACTGGATTGACTCGCCCAGTCGCATGGCACCCGGTATTCCACCGGCCATAACGACAGCGTCGAAAGTTTCTGTGTAAACTTCGGACAATTTGCAATCGGTCTCAAGTCGAAGCCCCTGCATCAATTGTACATGACGATCTTCTTCCACCGATGCGATCGTCAGATCAATTCCCCCGCGGGCTAATACATCCGTCAAGCTGACGACTTCAATATCCTCGTTTCCGTTGGCCAGTGGCAGTAAAGCGCGCATGAGCCCCTCATCTGAAAAACCTATGTCTTATTCCATCAGCAAATATAGCAACTAGCCCCGATCGCATCACGGGTCGCCCGGCCAGCATTCGGGTTGGCTGAAGCTCGCTTATCGAGGATAATCGATTGCTTCGCAGAGCAAAAAGCGTAACGGGAGATCCGGGTGACCAACTTATCAGCAAAAAATGGATCAGAAGAGTTCAAGCCGCTGCCCCAAGCAGCAGCTGAGAGTCCGGTGTTCAGTCTCAATGTTCACGTGTGTCGAACCGGAGAGGGTGTCGAAGCACAAGCAGCCAATCTGCCGGGTTTTTCCTGCTGTGCTGCCGACGAACGGACAGCACTGCAAAAGCTGCTCGCTGCAGTGAAAAATCATGTTGCAGGCTGCCTTGCAAGAGGGGAAGTGATTGAATGGATTGATCCGCCGAAAGAGCCAGAAGACGGCATGCAACACCGCGTGATTCCTTTTCATCTTTAAGCAGGGCCATCGGTATGGGCCAATGGAATTGGCAAATCGTAACAGCAGGACGGTTCCGGCTCGACGGCGGTAGCATGTTCGGCGTTGTACCGCAGGTGTTGTGGAGAAAGCTTGCACGGCCGGATAATTGCAACAGAGTGCCGCTTGCCTGTCACTGTCTTCTGCTTGAGCGAGAAGGGCAGCGAGTGCTGGTCGAGTGCGGTTATGGTGATAAGTTCACAGAGAAGGAACGCGACATCTTTGCATTGGAGCATACGACGTTGCTCTCAGAGCTTGAGGCAAAATCGATTCCCCTCGAGTCGATTACCGCAGTGCTACTAAGCCATTTGCACTTCGATCACGCCGCAGGAATTACTCGAATTGATAATGAAGGTAATTTAGTCTCCGCGCTGCCGGCTGCAGATGTCTACGTGCAAAGGCAAGAGTGGGAAGACGCTCGCAGCGGACGTTCCACAATGAGCAAGACCTATCTGCGCAGCACCTTTGAACCGATAATCGATCAAGTGAAACTAATTGATGGTGATACAGTCGTGCTTGAGGACATTCGGCTGCGGCTAAGGCCGGGACACACGTGGGGACAACAATCGGTAGAGTTTGATGATCAGGAGGGAACAATCTGTTTCCCGGCCGATGTAATGCCCACCCGCAATCATGTGGGCAGTGCGTACAGTATGGGCTACGACATGCTTCCCTGGGAGAACATGCAGACCAAAGCGGCACTACTTGACCAGGCATGTCAATCAAATTGGCGACTTGTGCTTTATCACGAACCGAATGAGCCAATTTGCCGCGTTGTGCAGAGCGACAAAGATGGATTTGCACTGGTCGATTGAAGTGATTCGATTTGATTGCTGTGGTTTGCCCGCGGTACGACCTTCCTGCAGGGCGGTTGTCCATTTAATGGGCGGTGGCTGCGCGATTTGCATGCAGGCTCAAATCCATTACGTGAACGCGACGTTCGAATCTTATCGTGACGCATGGCAAACTGCTTTACGTGCAACTGCGGGCGGACGATGTCGGGAAAATCTAAATCAGGTGTCGCTATTGGCACAGGATGTGCTTAGTTAAGTGTTGACCTGTGTATCGCCCGGTTAATAAGGTTTGGCCCCGTGCTGTTCCATCGCGAGTAATTGCAACCAAGCAACCGCGTAAACGAGTAAACAACAAAAGGCAAAGGAAATCCAATGAATCGTGTTTCACTTGAAAACCCCGTCAGGCAACCTAAGGAGCACATGACACTAGATGAATCAACGTCCAGGTCTGTTGGTGCGCACAAGTTCGCCAATGATTTTGGGGGGGCGATGATCCTCAACGTGATTCGCGGGCGACTTCATCGGAGTGTTTACATTGCCATTCGCGAGGTGCAGACCGAATTTATAGATGGCCTGCTCTATTTTCGTGGTACGGTGCCCACCTTTTACACAAAGCAGGTATTGCTCTCGCTGGCAGGCGACCTTGGGGCGTTGGGTGTTGTAAAAGTGGTGGACGAAACGGTGGTGATGAAACATTGAGTGGTCTGGTCTCTTTTACCGGAGATTAAGTCAAGCTGATGCCATTGGCAGAAGCGAGCTTATGCAGTGGGCCTGCTATGCCATTAGCATTATCTTCCTGCAGTAGCAGCCTGCCGTTGGCGTCAATGCCACGACACATGCCACTGATCTCGCCATGCGGTGTGTCTACGGTGATCTGTTTGCCCGAAAGCATACAATAATGCGACCAGTCGTCGGGTGCGAGAGTCGGGAGAGTGGCAAACGATCCACCATGGCAAAGTAAACCGAGTTGGAGTAGTAGCTCGTGTAAAAGATTTGCCCGGTTCAGCGGGGTTTCGGCCACCTCTGCCAGGCTGATGGGGCTTGTCGCAGCTGGATCGATGTGTCGAGCCTCATTGTTCACATTCAACCCGATCCCGACTATCCACTGCGAACTGGCTGCAGGCGACTCAATGAGAATGCCGCCGAGCTTGCGTCGAGCGAAGTATAGATCGTTGGGCCATTTTACCGAAATTTCCCGATCTTTGAGAAACGCGTTGCATGCTTTAGCGATCGCGACTGCCACATGGAGTGATCCCACCGTAGCGCTTGCCGAGGGGCAGGGCACCAAGAGGGAGCAGGTCAAACTGCCAGGGGCGGAATGCCATTGGTGGTCGCCTCTGCCCCGTCCTGCGGTTTGAGTTTCAGCGTATATCAAACAGGCCTGGTCAGAGTTGGTGCGGGCTAGTTCCATGCCGCGGTCATTGGTCGAAGTAAGTATTGTGTGATGCTCTGCTGACTGGACAAAGGTACCCTCAATCAATCGCGTAAGCGTGGCAGGATCGATTGGCGCAACGGCATCTCTGTCGACCCGGCTCATGATTGGTTTCCTGCCGTGTCGGCGGCCTGCAATGCATTGACAACCTGCGACGCTGTCACAGGGAAAGGCTCGTTGTGTATCAACTCACCGGGCGAGGTCGCCGCACGGGCAATTAGCTCCAGTGACTCAGTGTCATCTGCCGCAAGTCCCACTCCGGCGAGTGTTGTTGGTAGTCCTATATCACGGCAGAAACGGATTACCTGCTCGATCTCCTCAGGCTGCTGTTTTTCCAGCATCAGCTGGACGAGTACGCCAAATGCAACCTTTTCTCCATGCAGATACTGGTGCGTTCCCTCGGCTACCGTCATGGCATTGTGTATACCATGGGCAGCAGCTAATCCAGCTGATTCAAATCCGATGCCTGAGAGAAGCGTGTTGGCCTCAACGATCCGCTCCAATGACGGCCCAGCGCGGCCCGCATCGAGGTCGGCCAGTGCATCGCGTCCATCTTCCATCAAGACACGGTAACAGGCTTCACCGATTTCCCGAGCAGCAATCGTGGTAAGTCCACCTCGCAAATTTTCGCGCTTACCTTTTGCGCAGGCCCGGGCCTCAAACACTGTCGAAAGCGCATCCCCCATGCCGGCAATAAAATAGCGGCGAGGACTAGTGGCAATGATTTGTGTATCCACAAGCACCAGATCAGGATTGCGGGCAAAAGTGTGAAATGTGTCATATACACCTCGATGGTCGTAGATAACACTGATTGCGCTGCAGGGTGAATCGGTCGATGCAACGGTCGGAAACGCGATGAAGGGTCGACTCAACGCGGCACTAGCTGCACGAGTCGTATCCAGCACCTTGCCACCACCGGCCGCCAGTAGCGTGGTCGCCCCGGTCTGCTCGGCCAGGCATCTCAATTCCTCGATAGCGGGGATCGTGCATTCACCCGGAAACAGGTGCATCCGGAAAGGGATGCCGACATCGCCAAGGATTCGCTGCCACTCGGGTGAAAGCTTCGCGGTCATTGTCGGCCCGGAGACGATTAGCAGCGGTCCGGAAAGTCCCAGAAACGCCATTTCGGCAGGCAATTGCTCAATCGCATTCGGTCCCTGCGTATAGCGGGCGGGTGACGAAAAAACATTTTGCAACGGGTGATCCTCGGCGAATAAGACCTTTGGCGATCTGTGGTTGTCCCCCAGTCCCGATCAAGTGTCAAGGTATTGGCGGCGTATTGCAAGCGTTCCCACCGTGTTGCCTTGTTTTGATCACTTGCTCTGGAGTAAACTTTCCGCGTAAATACTGCCCCTCGCAACGGAGAGCGAACCGGATGAGCGAAAAAAAATATGATGTACTTGGAATTGGCAATGCGATAGTTGATGTCTTGGCACAGGTCGACGATGCATTTCTGGAAGCTGAAGGGCTTGCTAAGGGAGGCATGGCGCTGATCGATGCCGAGCGGGCCGCAGCGCTCAGCTCAGCGATCGCAGCCGAACGCGAGCTGTCTGGAGGATCGGTTGCCAATACGATGGTCGGTCTAGCCGATCTTGGTGGACGGGCAGCGTTCATCGGCAAGGTCGGAACCGACGCACTTGGTGAAACCTTTCGCGCCGAATTGACAAAAACCGGAGTCCGCTTTCTCACACCCGACGCGCAAAGTGGTCCACCCACTGCCCAATGTGTCGTATTAGTTACCCCTGACGCACAGCGTACCATGAATACGTTTCTCGGTGCCTGCGTACACGTTGGTCCGGAGGACGTAGACGGTGAAACGGTGGCAAGTGCCCGCGTGATTTACCTTGAGGGCTATTTGTGGGATCTAGAGCCAGCAAAACAGGCATTTTTAAAAGCGGCAAAACTCGCACACGAAAACAACGTTCGGGTATCCCTCAGTCTTTCAGATCCATTTTGCGTCAATCGTCACCGCGAATCGTTCCTTGATTTTGTCAAACACCATGTCGATATCTTGTTCGCCAATGAAGAGGAGGTTCGTGCTCTTTATCGGCATGACAATATCGACGCTGCGTTGGAATCTGCCGCTTCTGATGCCGAGACGGTAGCTGTAACACGTGGTGCGGACGGTGCGGTGGTTATACACCGTGGCGAGCGTCATGCAATTCAGGCAGTGCCCCCGCGTCAATTGGTCGACACGACCGGCGCCGGCGACCTGTTTGCCGCAGGTTTCCTTTATGGCTTTACGCAAAATTTCGCAATGCAACGCTGCGGTGATTTAGGTGCGGCGGCAGCGAGTGAAATCATTGCACAATACGGTGCACGCTCGGAGCGGTCACTTCGTGAGGCTGCTGCTCTGCTTCTTGCCTGACCGCTACGCGCAGCCCATAAGGTGATTCAGGATATATTGATCGAGCGCCTCGTAATCGCGGTTGTCGATAAATTGCTGCTCGATATTTTTATCGATCGATCGCACCTTTTCTAAAATCCGTTCGAATGTTCTGCGGCTCGCCAAAAGGTGATCGGTTGATCCAGCCTGCTGCTGAGTTCGCATCACCTTCACGTCCAGCCCGACAAACTCACCGGCAGCGCCGTAATTATTTTCCTCCAGAACGCGGATTTGATTAAATGCGCTACGGAGGTTGAAGCTACCGAAGCATTTGTCCTGGTCGAATTTTAAACCGCCCTGATCATTGAGATGTACACTGCTTAGCTTGTTGTGTGCTAAGGCAAAGGCCATGTCATCGGAGGGGTCAAGTCCGGCTAGCAGCGAGTGAGCCGTTTCAATCAATCCGCTTACTCGAGATGGATCGACGGTTTGATAGGCCAAAGCCAGGGCGTGGCCGATGGTAGGAATGTACGCGCTATCGACCGGTTCGTTCGGTTTCGGTTCGATCCAGATACGGACCTCGCCATCGTACTCTAGCATCCGGTCAATACCCTCGCGTATACGATCAACCGCGAGGCGTGCGTTCTTTGATTCCCGAATGTAACTTCCCTCTCGGGCGAGCCACATCACGATGTTCGGCGTGCCGACTTCGCGTGCAATATCAATGGCCCGAAGGCAACGATCGAGGGCGTATTGCCTATGCTCGGCACTGTTACTAGTGAACCCCCCGTCTACCGTCCGCGGATCGAACCACAAACGTGGGGCGACAAATTCGGCAACGAGTTGTCGATCGTCGAGCATCTTTTTCACTTCACGCGCCCGCGCTAATGCAGCCTCGGGCGCATGTTCTTCGATGTCCTCGACCACATCGTCATCATGGAACTGGACCCCTTCGAAACCTAGAGGTTTGTACATATCGAACTTTTCCTGCATCGAATAGGGCGTGCGGACTTCCGGTCCGAACGGGTCGGCTCCCTCTGAAATATTCCAGGGGCCGAACGAAAAGCGATACTCTGTGGGCATGTCCTTGAGTTCCTTGTGACGAGCGTGCGTTGTAAAAATCGGCCCACATTGTAGCGGGGTCAGTTACCTAGCGGCAGTGGCCGGTTGAGGCCGAAGTTTCAATGTTGGCAAGCGCGACTAGAAAGCTTGGCGAAGGGGCGGTATTCTGGAAAGCTATGGGTCTCACCTGCGCAGAATCATCGTCAGTACCCGCCTGGCAACGCGATCAGGCCGAGCATCTCTGGATGCCCTACACGCAGATGCGCAATGCACCTTTGCCGTTGCCGGTCGTGGCAACCGAGGATGTTTATCTCGTGCTTGCCGATGGCCGACGCTTAATCGATGGGCTCGCCTCCTGGTGGACTGCCTGCCATGGTTACAACCACCCGCAGATTGCCCGTAGGGTCAGGCAGCAACTCGAGGTGATGCCACATGTAATGCTTGGTGGCATTCATCACGAAGGCGCAGTCACGCTAGCTGCACGACTTGCCTCATTATTGCCGGGTGATTTATCGCAGGTATTTTTTTCCGATTCCGGTTCGGTGGCCATCGAGGTAGCAATGAAGATGGCTGCTCAAATGTGGCGAAATCGCGGCCAGGCCGAGCGTAATCGATTTGTCACCTTTCGCCACGCATATCATGGCGACACAACTGGTGCCATGTCGCTGTGCGATCCTGAACGAAGCATGCATGCTCATTTTAAAGGATTTTTACTTGAGCAATTTTCACAGCCGATTCCGGAGACCGAGAGCGAGCAAGCTGCGTTTACAGAATTTCTTGCGACAAGACGGAATGAGCTCGCTGCAGTTGTGATTGAACCTCTGGTTCAGGGCGCCGGTGGTATGCGTTTTCACTCTCCGCAGGCACTCGCAGCAGTGGCTCGTATGACGCGGCAGGCCGGCCTATTATTGATCGCGGATGAAATCGCTACCGGATTCGGTCGCACCGGATCAATGTTTGCTTGTGAGCAAGCGGACATCGTTCCGGATATTCTTTGCCTTGGCAAAGCGCTCACCGGTGGCACGCTTGGAATGGCTGCTACGGTAGCGACGGGCGAGGTGTTCGAGGCCTTCTGCGGCGAGGATGATGCGCTCGCGTTGATGCATGGACCAACGTATATGGCAAACCCTTTGGCCTGCGCAGCCGCGCATGGATCACTCGATCTGTTTGCGGAACAGCCGCGGCTCGACCAAGTTGCTGCGATCGAAAGTTCTCTTGCCGAGCAACTTGAACCCTGCCGCAATCTTTCCGGTGTAGTCGACGTACGAACGCTCGGTGCGATTGGCGTAGTGCAAGTTGAGCGACTGCATTCACGCGAAAAATTGACCGAGCTATTTGTAGAGGCCGGTATCTGGCTGCGACCATTTCACGATATGTTTTATCTCACTCCACCATTATCGATAACGCCAGTGCAGTTGCGAAGACTCACGGCAGCAACGGTCGATTCAATCGCACAGTGGAGTCGTTGGTCGTAGAGGACTCATTTATGCATGCACAATGGAACTTTTCCGTCGCCGGAGAGATTCATTTCGGTTGCGGCGCAATCGATCAGTTGGGTGTATTGTGTAAAAAATATGGGTGGCATCGTGCTCTTGTAATTAGTGATGAAAATCTGCTTGCAGCGGACATGGTTGATCGGGTTTGCGCCATTTTGCAGGCTGTCTGTGTGGATGCATTTGCTTTTGCAGAAACAGAGCGAGAACCTTCAATTGAGACAGCCGAGGCGGCAATTTCTGTCAGTGCCTCGTTCGGGGCCGATGTCGTGATCGGCCTCGGCGGCGGGAGCAATATGGATCTGGCGAAGGTGGTTGCCACGGTGCTTGCGTGTGGTGGCACGCCACGTGAGTACTTCGGATTCGATTGCATTCCGCGGCCGATTCTTCCGCTAATTTGCATCCCCACGACGGCAGGAACCGGAAGCGAGGTTTCGCATTCTGCGGTGCTCACCGATCGCAGGTCGGAAATGAAAGTGAGCATGCAAAGCTCTTACCTTCGACCCTCGGTTGCGGTGGTTGATCCGACCCTAGCGGTGAGTTGTCCGCGTCAGGTGACCGCCGAAAGTGGGATCGACGCTCTGGTGCACGCGATCGAAGCTTTCTCGGCAAAGGATGCGCATGAAATGCCCGCTGGATACGCCTACAGCGGTCGCACGCCGCTGACAGACACACTTTGTGAACGTGCAATCGCTTTAATTGGTCGTTATCTGGTTGTCGCGGTAGAAAAGCCAGATGACTTAGAAGCTCGCGAAGCAATGGCGACCGCAGCGTTATTGGCCGGCATGGCGTTTTCGAATGCCGGAGTTGCGGTGGTTCACGCGCTGGAGTATCCGCTTGGGGCGGCCCTGCACTGCTCACACGGAGCTGGCAACGGGATGCTATTACCTTTTGTGATGCGGTTTAATATGCCGGTCCGCCAGAAAACGTTCGCTCGGATTGCGGAATTGTTAGGGGAAGATACGTCCGGGCTTGGGGTACCGGAGGCGGCCCGACAAGCGATTCGCGCTATCGAAGGTTTGAGAGAAAGAATCGGCATTCCAACCTCTATCGGGCAACTGGGCGGTCGCGCGGATCAACTGGCCGGTTTTGCCGAAAAGGCGTTTTCAGTTAAACGGCTCATGCAGGTGAATCCTCGACCCGTGACGGAGGACGATTTGATCGGAATTTTGCGAAGCGCCCTTTAAGGTGTGCCATGGGCTTTGTATGCACTTAACAAATACTTCAATCATATACAGGGCGCTAGCAACCTTTTTGATAGGTGGCCTCGTGCAAGCGGGATGGAGTGATCCGCCGCCCTTGCAGTGGGCCAAGGGTCAAGGCACGCCGCTCGGAGAGCATGTGATTGAGGGTATCCAAACTCAAGATGGGGGATTCTGCCTTGTCGGCAAGACGGATGAACCGGGACGCGACTGGGCGGATGGTTTAGTGATCAAGATTAATGCTCAAGGTGAATTGGAGTGGCAGCAAAGAATTGGTGCACGGAAAAGCCAGGAAGAATTGCGTTGCATTACGGAAGTGTCAGATGGTTATTTGATTGGTGGAACATTCTCTGGCAGTGAGAAAAAATCACAAGCAGGAATCTGTAAACTTGATCGCAGTGGAACGGTACTCTGGACAACATTGCTGCCGCACAAACGTTTTGGTGCAGTGCGTGGCGTAGCGATCGATCAAGCGGGTTACTTGGTCGGTACCGGATATACTGACCTCGAAGAATATAAAATTCCTTTCATTGCCGATGAGGCAATCGGAGTTTTATTTAAGATGGATCAGCAGGGGGAAATCCAGTGGCAGCAGTCACTCCCGCTGGCTCAGGGGAGCAAGGTGGATGTACATCCAAGTGATGGGGTCATTGCGGTCTGCGGCACACAATGGCGCGCAACGGACAAGTCATCAAAGCGAGAAGGGCAAGAAGGGAAAGGCGTTAGAGAAGATCACCAGGATGGCTGCTTACTGCTTTTTGATGAGAACGGCACACAACTCGGACAGCGTTTTTTTGGTGGACCGCACATGGATCAGCTGTTTGACCTGGATCCAACGCACGACGGCTGGGTGTTGGCCGGTCATTCAATGGGTATTGCCAGCGGATGGGATGTTTGGATTGTGCGCGTGAATGCTGATGGAATGCTGCTTTGGCAAAAACGTTTTGGGCAGCCTTTGGGCGGTGACAAGGCCTTTGTTTTTGATGAGTGTTATGGGGTCAAGAGTGCTGGGGACGGTGGATTTTTGCTTGCTTGTGGCTCAGGTATTGAGCCGGAGAATGTTCATGATCAAAAGGATAAGCGGAATGTTTGGGCAGCCTACTTGATAAAAACCGATCGCGATGGTGCATTGGAATGGGAATATATCTTCCATCGGCCAGATGAAGGTCACAATGCGTGCGAATGGGTCATTCCTGTTCGCGAAGGTGGTTACCTGATGCTGCTAGATAGCGATCATCTGGGCGAAGCGAGTGAGGAAAATATAGGCCTATTGAAACTGGGCAATCCCAGTGAGGGTTCCTAAAGTTTAGTCAGAAAGGGTGAAATTGATGTCGCAACAGCGGGTTGTCGTAATCACGAAAGGCCCGGTCGGCATGACCGTGACCAACCTTGAAACCGGTGAGGGTGCTGAGTCGCTGAAACTGGGCCCAGACGAAAAGGTCGTGATTGCTACGCCTTTCAATTCGCTAAGTGATCATCCACGATATGGTTTTCCGTCAGCCATCTTGATCATCGAGGATGCAAGCTAGACGCCTGCACACCTAGTCTTCGCGATTCTCTTTGTTCTTCTTTTTCTTCTTCTTTCCTTTTTTCTTGTTTTGTGATTTTTCGCCCACCTTGATGGCCCTCGCCCCTGCGGGAACCTTGGATGCCAGGCCGTGATTCCTATTCGGGATGTGTCCAGCGTGCACAGCGTAGCCACGGTTGCTCGTTTGTGTTCTTGCCGCGTGGCTGGGTGAACCGGCAGTCAAGTTTCGCCACCGGGAGGCGGTTCCGAAATTGATCGATTGCGCATGCGGTGCCCGCGGTGCATATCCACGCGTGTATGGCAAATTCCCGCCTTCGGCAAAAGCCGAGCCCATGACTGTGAAAATCAAAACAAGAGACAATCGAGATGCAAAATGCATAGCAGCTTACCCAGAGATTGTTCCCAATCACTGAGCGTCCATATGAGCAGGTTGAAGGTGGGAGTCAGATAAATCTGACAGGGGGTGGGATCGTCGCTTTGCTGAGCGAGAGACCGAGGTAGGCGTCTGTTGGATAGCGACTGCCTGCCGGGGTTCAAGAAGTGTCGCGTGGCACGAGCGATAACAAGATATAGGCGACAGGGAAGCTTTGTCAAATACCTGCGGTCATTTTTTTTAAAACTGTACAGGTTCGCCTGGTGAGTATCGGGCAAATAGAGCAGCGCTATTGCATCGGTCTATCACATTTGAAATAACGAAGCAAAAATGGATGCGAAGAAAAAACTTGTGAAAAATTGGAAGCCGTTACTAAACTTAAGTGGTATTCGTCGTTCTGCACCCCCCATATAAAGTAGCCATGAGCCTTTACTTCCCTGGAATGATAGTTGGGGTGATTCTCCTTCAAACCACTATCTTTGCCCCCACGCTATTCAACACGCTCAACGAGAAGTCGGCTGGGAAATTGATTCGCGCACTATTCCCCAAATTTTTTCTTGTGATTTCGGTTTTGGGAGCATGTGCATTTTTGGCGTTTCTTCAAAGTGATGAGGCAACGATATGGCAATACGGAACGAGTGCCATGTCCATTATTTGTCCGTTGATTTGTCGGTCCTTGATTCCTCGGACTAACAGAGCACGCGACGAGGGTGACGAAATTACATTTGACCGTTTACACCGCATCAGTGTTGTCTTAACGGTGGTTGTGCTTCTCGCGAATCTCGCACTGCCACTGTTGCCGTTAGCAAAGTAAGCAGTTTTTACATTCAACAGTTTTCCTGGCAATGCCTGCATTCCCCCTCCGCCGACACAATTTCAGCTGGTGTTAGCGGTTCGCCGCAGCGGATACATGTGGTTTGGATCGGTTGGCAGCATTCAGGTTCTTCAGGCATGTCAGAAATCATCGTAGGTGGGTGTGACCAAGGTGGATGCGAAATGATTGTTCATCCGAAATAATCGGCGGTGCCGGTATTTTGGTCAAGGGAGAAATGAAAATGGTTAGTGTTCAGGAAAATTTAATTTCGCGACGTTCAATTTATCGGTTTGAGAACACGCCGGTCCAGCGCGATTGTCTTGAGCGAGCCTTCGAGGCGGCTCGTCACGCGCCTTGCCATAAGCAGACGCACCCGTGGAGATTCTATGTCCTCGGTAAACAAGCCCGGGCTAGAATAGTCGACGTGGTTGAAAACCTGTCGCGCGAAAAATCAATGCGTCTTGGCGAAATTGATGTTGAAAAGATGGTTGAAAAAGCTCGATCAAAAATTTTGGCACCGCCGAGGTTGATTGCGGTGACAACGGTCCGAACGATTGGCGATTCCGTTCGTGACGAAGAGGATTACGCTGCCACGGTTTGCGCGTTGCATAACATGGTCCTTTCTCTCTGGGATCAGGGGATAGGGTGCCAATGGAGCACAGGCTCGATCACCCGCGATCCAGCTGTTTATAGTATGCTCGAAGTCCAAGAGTCTGAGCAACGCGTTATCGGATTTCTAAAAGTCGGTTATCCGGCAGTGATCCCTGAGCGTGAGAAAAAAGCGATGGACGGGATACGATTCTATCTTGATTAAGGTTATTTGAGTTCGTATCACGCAACACACCTATCGATACGTTGATTAAGCAAAAAGTCCGTTGTGGACTTTGTCAGTGAGTGCTTGCCCTGAGCATCCACGCTGTCTTTTCGTGCTCGTCGAGGCGATCCGTAACCATGTCAGCGGATGCTTCATCCGATGCACTCTCTGCCACTGCGAGTGCGTTTCGAGCTGTTCTGATTACTCTCTGGTGATTCTCGGCCAGGATACTGACCATCTCATTGCTCGAAGGCACCCCGTCTGCATCCTCGATGGATTGCAATGCAGTAAAGGCCTTAAACGTGGCTGGTGCAGCTATATCGAGGCTACGAATTCGTTCCGCAATTGCATCGACTGCATTGGCCAGTTGCCCGTATTGTTCCTCGAACATGAGGTGCAGCTGACGGAAGTGCGGACCGGTAACATTCCAGTGGAAGTTCTGAGTCTGCAGATAAAGTGTATAAGTGTCGGCTAGCAGTTTTTTAAGCTCCTCACCGACCAACGCGCGATCATCCGCACTGATTCCCGTGTCGATTTCGGTCATGGCATATCCTCGTATTGCTATACTGTTTGTGTGACTGTTTTTAGAGCGTTACCAACCAAAGTACAACCAGGCCGATGGTTATTTCGAGCCTTCGCTGTCGGCCCGCAGCGCGAAAATATCAGACCCTTTGTATATGAAAGATCTGAGGCTCGCTTTTGATGGTCGAATGTCCATTTTATGGATATAACCCCCTGGGGTTTAGTCCGGAAGGGAGCTGAGTAACATGCAGTTTTCAGAAGCCCAAATACAACTCGCCAGCCAGATGAAGGAGGCTGGACTCGCTTGGCAACCGAAGGTGGGGCATTATGTCTTCGATCGGGGTAAAGTTTGCAAGCGTGGATCGCCATTTCAAGAGCGCGTTTATTTTATCCTCGATTATGAATGTTTCTGTCGCCACGTTGGCGGTGCTGATGTTCTGGCTCATGAAATGGTATGGCTACCGACGTGGTATGATTGCCGAGAAGTTCTCAGGCAGGGTGGTGTTACCGATTTGGAAGTTATCGAGATCGTGAGCACGGCCATACGCGACGGAAACGAACTGACAGAACTTTACAAAAAGATTTTATCTGTGCCCGCCTGTTTGAAAGAGTTTGATGCAAAGGTGCGCTGATTTCCATGCCGAGTGGATGGCTGAGCTGATTCGGTTGACCAAGTCTCACGCGGAAACACCATTTGGCTGTATCATAGTCGATCGGCGAGATGGCACGATCGTTGCAACCGGAATGAATCAAAGTTCAACTTTTCGACTGCTTCATGCCGAGATGGTCGCGCTGCAAAACTATTCTCAGACATCACGTCCTGAGTGGCGGCACATCATCGTGTACTCCACGGCCGAACCATGTGCAATGTGTCAGAGTGCGATGCTGTGGTGCGGGGTACGCCAAATGGTTTACGGGACGTCGATCGAATCGCTGGTACGTTTGGGCTACAAACAGATAGATATTGCTGCCAGCGAGGTTGTTCGTCGCAGTTGGGCGAGTGATACGGAGATTGTCGAAAGAGTACTCGAAGCTGATTGCAACGCTTTATTTGAGCAGCATCAACGTGGCAAATAGCCGCTCATTGTTGAACCATCGTGACAAATGACTAATTTGTAGTTGTTGCCACCGGTTCACTGACCTCCACATCCTGCTGTTCAGTCCGATCGGCACCCTCTTTCAATCCGTGTTTCGATTTTACAGTGGCGAAATACGATAGTCCGCAACTGGCTAACATCCGCTTTTCAAAGGCCCAGAAGAAGCGATGTTGCCCGAATGCTGCGCCAATTAGGAGAAGAAGTACCTGGTACAGTGGAAGTATCAGAATGACTTGCAGCGGCCATTGGATCCAAATCGGCGTCGACGCACTGGTGATCCCCAGCGCGGCTGCGACTGGGGCAGCGCAGCGGGCGGCGGTCGTTCCCGTTATCGCAAATACGGTCAGGATGATGGCGAACTGAAGGTTGGACTCGATTCCCCAACGTTTTTTTAATTTATTCATCGGCAGCTCCATCAACACTCTAGCCCCTTGTAACTGATAAAACCAGCGTCCCATCCGCCAACCGCCGATTGAGCGGTAAATTCTTCGCTGATTTTCTGGTGCTTTACCCCTTGGTCCACCTATATGGTCGTCGTATCAATCAGGGGTTGCATGTGCGGTACATGCCCGTAAAACAGAGCAAACCGATCATTCCAGACCATGGACTCTTTCGTGCGATACGTCGGCATTGACTATTCGGGGGCAGCAACGCCGAGCGCAGGTCTATCCGGACTGCAAGTTTTCGTAACAGGCAAAGGTGGTGGTACGCGCTGTGTGCACGCGCCGGCTGATCGTCAAAAACGATCGCGTCGATGGAGTCGACGAAACGTATTCGATTGGCTCTGTGATGAGGTGGTCCACCGTGGACCCTCGATGATTGGGATCGATCATGCGTTTGGATTTCCTGATAGCTATCTCGGTCGCTATCGTTTGCGGTCCTGGCCAGTTTTTTTGCGAGACTTTGTCGCGCATTGGCCGACCGATCAGCAGGGTATTACAGTAGAGGAGGTTAGGGGCCTACAGCGGGGTGCACGTGGTCGCATCGGTCTTGCGTCGGAGTACCGGCTCACAGAACGCTGGACTACCTCGGCAAAATCAGTCTTCCAATTTGATGTGCAAGGTCAGGTCGCTAAGTCGACCCATGCCGGCTTGCCGTGGCTATATCGGTTGCGGAAAAAGTATCGAGATAGATTGCATTTTTGGCCGTTTGACGGTTGGGATATTCCGTCGGACAAATCGGTTATTGCAGAGGTGTATCCCAGTCTCACACGTAAGCGGTACGATCGCAGTAGGCGGACGATTGATCAGCAGGACGCCTATAGCGTTAGCCGATGGCTGGCAGAGATGGATCGCCGAGGAGAATTGCCACGTTTTCTCTCGCCCCCATTATCAGTTGCGGAACGGCGTCTGGCAAAACGTGAGGGGTGGATCTTCGGCGTATGCTAAACCAGTAACTACCCCGGCAGTGTGTGTGAGGGCCCCCGATCTTTTGGGGTTTTGCTGCCACCCATTCGTCGGCTAATGTAACGGTCCCGCCTCAGGTCTTGGAGACTCCCTCATGATATACCGCGATGCTTGCGTGTTTCTTTTTGTTTCTGTACTGGTCGCTTACAGCGCAAATGTAATCGCCGATGATCGTGAGCGTTGGCTTGCGCTGCATCATGCATATACTGCCGCAATGGAGGCCGGTGAATACAAACAGGCCGAGACAATCGCCAGGGAGCAACTCCAATTTACCAAGGACCATCCGTTGCCGGGTGAGCATGGTAACGTCTCCCGCCAAGCGCACAGTTTGAATCAGATTGCTGTGGCGCTTATACCTCAGGGCGATCTAGCAACGGCGAAGCAACTCCTCTCGCAATCACTCGAGATGAATATTGCGCTGCGTGGCCCTACCAGTAAGCACTTAATCCCGATTTTGCTCCGCCTAGCGGAGGTCAACCGGCAGCAGGGACAGATCGACGAGGCGGCCGAGACGTTGCGTCAGGCAATGCGGGTGAAAGAGGTTGCATTAACCTGGCAGAAGAATGACGAAGCATTTGTGGAATTGGCAAAAATCCTCAATGCACAGTGTGCGGTCATGATCGAACAACAATCGATCGACGATGCCCGCAGGACGAGCGAACGGGCGATCGCGATCAAGGCACCGCTACCCGATCGCGAGCAACAGAAACTTGCCCGGAATCTGAGCCAACTGGGTGCGCTGCTCCGCGATCAAGGTGAATCGGCTCAAGCGGTTTCCTGTCTTGAGGAGGCACGTATTCGTTATGGAAAATTGGCAAATGCAGACCGAACGGAGTTCGCGACTTGTCTTGAGCACCTAGCGTCACTCTACCGCGAGGCCGGCCGAGAGCAGGACGCCGTAAAAGTTGAAGCCCAGCTTGAAAGCATGCAAACGGCGCCATCATAACCTCATTGCAAAACGGTCGAGGAATCGGCGATCCCGCTTGTTGCCTGCTAGGCAAAACGGGAATTCATCGGAACGTTTCTGATTCATGTTTGTTTGCGTATTTATGAAGATTATTGTCAATCGACTTCTATGCGGAACATGCATATCAACGGCTCATCTTATTTATTCTGGATCTGAATGTGTAGAGTCGGTTAAGAACATTAAGGGAAAATGAATTTGCTTAAGATTTAGTGAAGTTGTCGGAATGTGACTTTGATTCGGCGATACTTCGTTTTATTGTTTTTGAAACAATAACGCGAAGGCAACGAATACTTCATGGACGAGCAAGGTAAAAGCCCGATACCGTCTTTTAGCGACCGCCGGGGATTTCGCTTCGGTCTTTATTGCACGATTGCCGCTTTTGGTACGTACTTCTGTATGTATGCGTTTCGCCTGTCAGTTACGCCGCTGGGACGACGGTGGAAAGCAGGGTGGCCTGGAAGTGCCCGATCTGGAAGCATATCGAGATGATTGCCTCGCGTCCCTCATCTGAGAACCACCACGCTGCGGGGACTGCATGAAAGCGAGACTGGTAGGCTTCCTCGTCAACTCCTCAAGACAGTCATGATCCGCCGGTGGTCAGCTACGACGGACTGCCTCGGTCGAGGCTTGAACCGTCGCCCCGTTGTTCTGCAGCGAGCAGCCGACGGTTGCGGGATCCTCAAGACCAACATCTCGGCAATGCGCCTCAATTCCGAGGCCCTTGCGCGGGAACGACCTGCATATTTTTTCATATTCTTGCAGGGCACTATACAGCTCTCGCTCCCCAAGATGATTGAGATAGCCGCATTCACCGATACGATTTTTCGGTAATGGTGCTGCCAGATGGCCACCGCGCTTCTCAACCATTTTTACTTGCGCCTCCCAAACAAGTCGTTTTTCATTCAATACAGGATGCCACAAACTAAGCTCGAATCCGCTGACTAATCGTAAAATACGATGACAATCCTCCTCGTTGATCCAGCCATTTCGCATGCTGAGAAATGCGCCAAATCCCATTCCGGCAGAGACAGCGTGCCCGTGCAGCATACCTGCCGGTATTTCAAAACCTGGTGACCACGTGTGCCCGTATGCGTGGGGGCGACATTGGTGTGTTTCGTAAAGATTACCGTACTCTGCATCCACGTAGCTTCGGATGGCGCGGCCTAGAATTCTCCGCGAAATGTTGTGAATGGCGGACCGCTTTTTATGAAGTGATGCCCCGAATCTTGTTCTGACCAGTGTTGGACCAGCAAGCTCCAGATCATTAAAGAGTTGCGCGTCTTTAACGACTGCCATTTTTATAATTTCAGCAATACCGTGTCTTACCCATCCCGGCTTGAGCGTGCTAAAGAGCGTTCGGTCAACGATTGACAGGATTGGGGCATGGTATGACCCAAACAAATTCTTGTAGCCAAATCCATCACAGCAAGTTCTTGGTGATGGTCCGGCATCGATGCCTGCCACGAGGGAGGAGGACAGCATCACGTATGGTGTGCCCCGGTGATAAAGACCGCATGCGAGGCCTCCGGTGTCCGACAACACTCCCCCACCAATGATCAGCACAGGTTCATTTCGTGAGACGCCTAAACGCTTCAAATCGGCGAGCATTGACTCAACGGTTGAAATTCCCTTGTCCACCTCCATCGCCCGATATGATAGCTTGTGTAACTCGATGTGATGCTGCTCAAAGTAGCTTGAGATCCGTTTGCCCAAAATCACGTCAACATTTTCATCAACGAAGCAAACGCACCGTCCTAAAGGGCTGTAAATGGATCGTAACTGATCTTGGTCGTGATCTAACACACCCTCAATGATACGAATGGAGGTGTATGTTTTTGACGTCATTACCGCCTCAACCTGGTTGCATTCTCCATCATCAATCACTTTGCCACTGCTCTCACGATAGGACGATGTTGGATAAACTGCGTGTGGGTTCTCGTTCACCAGTTGATCCGCGAGTCGCTGATAAAGTGGTTGCAACTCACCCCCCGAGAGCACATCCATCAGCTTTGTTGATCTCTCATGCGACATTTCAACCGTCGTCGCCAATCGTTCCCAATCGATTTTGGATTCTTCAACGATTTGCCCCATCACAGTTGCGAGCTGCCGCACGAACTGACCGAGTTGCATTCCGAGCGAGCATCGCAGCATCCGATAGGCAGGCACCGCAGCGATCATTCCTGCACGTTTAAACTCGTTGCTGATCGAATCGCTAAACGGGTCGAGCTTCGTGATGTGTTCGATAAAATCGTAAAGCGGACGACTGGCAGCAATTCTGCGACACATCTCACCTTTCTCGTCGGCTATCCACTCGCGTGGTTTGAGAGTTTCTGCCATTTTGTGTAGCGGTCCGATGTGGTTTGTGATGTGAGGCATGTCACACTCCTACGAATGGAAGGTTGTTGGCGATCTGTGCCGAAATGACTTGGTTCTCGAGGACTAGGCCCCTGTGTAATTGGCGCTTGCCGATTACCCGGGAGTGATCGGCCCGGTGCATCGTGCAGCGGTTGTCCCATATAACGATGTCTCCGATACTCCACCGGTGGCGTAAAATATATTCAGGCCGTATGGAGTGGGCATATAAAGTTCCGATGAGCTTCTGTCCGTCCAGGTGAGTGGTATTGCGGATAGACTCACAACGCTCCGGAGTTGTCAAAAACAATGATTTCAGTCCGGTGATTGGGTGCTTGCGAAACAAAGGATGCCAGTGACAGCTCTCGTCCGCTGGTTTTAAGGCGACTCCTGTTGCAACGTGAAGAACCTCTGCATGTTCTAGGTCCGTCTTTAATTCTGACGAGAGGCGCTCGTACGCAGCGTATTGATTGGTGAAAAGCGTATCGCCCCCGCGGCGTGGTAAGTGAATCATTTTGAGCGCGGTGAACGCCGGTGGGAGCCTCACGTAGCTTGTGTCGGTATGGAAAACGCTTCGGGGCGGATGCTTCCGGTTCGCGTTGGTTACAATATTCAATGCCTCGCAGCCCTCGACGGATTGCTCACCTTGGGTGAAAGTTAGAGATCCGATGCGGTTGAGAAATTTGACAAACGCACCATCCGAAATCTGCTGATCCTTGATTACGGCAACGCCGTGGATTGCGAGCGTTTCGATCAGAGAACCAATTTGTGTTTCGGTAATCTGAGCTAGATCGAGCCCAGAAATCGCCATGCCGAAGGGATGTGTGCGTTCCGTATTCATTCGAGTTGCCGTTCAGTTTACTGCTGTGTCACACAACTGGTGCAGAATCTCGTCGAAATCCAACTGTGTCACAACGTGATCCGCATGGCCATAATCGTGTTGTGCGGTGTTAATCCCAGGGAAAGCGAAACAGTGCAGGCCTTTCGATTTTGCAGCGGTGACACCATCTACGTTGTCTTCGATAGCGATGCTCGTCGTCCGGTCCTCCATTAATGACCGTAGGGCGTGCTCATAGGCATCGCCCGATGGTTTGCAGCGTACGACCTGAGAAGCATCTGTCACCATGTCGAAATCGCTTTCGATCAGGTAGTCTCGCACGGAATGAAAAAGGGAGTCGACATTGGATCGAAGTGTGGTTGTTACAAAAGCGAGTTTGAATCCATTCGTTTTTGCGTTGCGTATGACATCCGCAACGCCTTGGCGAGGCGTGAGCGATGAATCCCGCAGCATCTGCTGAAAGCGCTCCGATTTCGAAAGGTGAATCGCCTTCGAGTCGACATTCTGCTGTATGGAATGTGCGTAGGATTCAATGCGTTCAACGCCACCGCTTTTCGAAAGCAGATCCCGATACGTCGAGCGAGACCACTCCCAGTCGATGTCATGATCCTTGAATGCCATGTTGAATGCCTTCCGCTGCAGTTCGGACGTCTCTACGATTGTCCCAATTGAGCCGAATAAAATAGCTGCCATTTCAGGTCTCCAATTTGGAAGGTTCGTTGATGTAGTTTGCACGTGTTATCCGACGTGTGTTTCTTAATGTTTCGACCGATCGACCGACGCCAGACCGATTCATTGCTTGACCCGCCATCTTCCGGAAGAACGTTTCGAGGCCGATCCCTTGTTCATTCGCCATCAGTGCCAAAATGCTCTTTGGTGCGAACGAGCAATACAGACCGGCCTCCATAAAATAGGGTGTGCCATTTGGGTCGATTCGAAAATCGAAGAGACTGTAGTCGCGACATCCGAGGGCGCGATGGCACCGCTTGGCCATGTCCCACACCACTCGTGTCGCGGGGTCGTCGATTGGTACGGTGTTGGCGCTCGTTTTAAATTTTGAAGCCAATTCAACACTCCCCGCCTCACCGATGATTAACTTATCCGATGTCTGGCGAATTGAGTTCCTGTCTGTGAGCGGATACTCCTGGAGGGGCAAACACTCTAGCTTGCTTCCAAGCTGAATGATTCCACATCGGACCTCGCGTCCCGCAGGAATAAATTGTTCAGCTAAAACACACGAGGAGTGCTCCCGCGCGGCGGCGAAAGCCTTTCCGATTTCGGATCTGTGATGTACCAGTGACACACCGAAAGAATTGTCTGAATCATTCGGTTTTACAATGAATGGGGGATTTAATCTCTGCAGATCCGGTCCACGCATCACTTGATGGGCGGGTACCGGGACACCGACATTCGATACGGAATCCTTGGTGGTTGCTTTGTTTGCGGTGATGCCCATCACATCTGCCGTGTTGCCGATGAATGGGATCTGGAGACGCTCGAGTAATGCACGGTAGTCAGTCATTCCGGCCCGACAAAATAATTGCGGGAGAGCTACGTCATAACGGGAGTGCCGAAGAATGTCTCTGGCGGTATCCCGCGACACGGGATCGGAAAGGCACAGATCAGGCTGTCCGGTTTTTTGCGAAAACCTCCAATCCCCGTTTGGCTGAACCACGGCGACATGGAATGAAAAGCCGTCAACCCGTGAGAGTGCGTCAAAACAATCACGGGTATACCGAAGAGAAAGGTTGTACATGCAGCGACTCTCCGGCGAACCGGCGAGCATCAATACGCGTTTGATTCGCATCGTCAATCACCTCCTGCCTGGACTAGCTTGCCGATGTTGAAGTCAATCCGTTTCCAGCCACGCTGTTCCCGCAGGTCCCGTAATAAGAGGGTGGGGATCTGCAAATGATGAACGAACAGGAAAGGTAATGGATCGCGCCAGTCAAAGATGGCATCCTTGCCCCGAAGCAATCCTTTGAGGCTCGTCAATAAGCGATTGGGCGAACCCAGGTGATTCACCAACCTCCATAACTCATGGAAAGTCCAATGGGTTGGTTTGCTGGATGCAAGCGGTTCAATCGGGGGGCCGTCGATGTCTGAACCGAGGTAGGCATTGGCAACGCCTGCATGATCATGGAACGTTGTGATGGCAGAGTGGGTTCGCGGGTTACACTCAATGGCGTAAAACTCACCATCGTCCGAGGCGCGGATGAAGTCGAACGATAATTGTCCAGTGACACCGGTTACCGCCGCGAGTTTACTTATCCAATCGGTGATTTCGGGTTGACCAACATGCTGATAGTTCACCTGGAAGGGAGACGATTCACAACAGCAATGCAGGCAAACTGTACCCTCGCGAATGGTACTGTGAGTGCAATACTCCTCTCCTTGAATGAACTCCTGCAAAACCCAAGGGTTTTCGCGGGAGATCGGTAGCTTCTCGACGAACGATGCAGTCTTCGCCGGCGTTTCACAAGGTAATAGCGTCAGGTCCAATCGTCTCACGGCGTCATACCGTATGCTTTTCAAAATGAATGGACGTTGATGCTTCGCGAAATCGAATTGCAAAACATCGCGCGGATCGGTGATTCGATACGACTTTGGTGTGCGGAGATTATTTTTCTCACAGAGTTGCGCGAACGCGAATTTGTCATCCAATTCCTTAAGTATTGATGGATCGGGGTGTATGACCTTGCAATGCTCGGGCATTACCGATCTTGCGAGCGAGTCAAAAATACTCGACGTGGGGCTGCAAACCGGCACATAGAAATCAGCGGACTCTTTTGTCGCAATCTCGGCAAGTCTCTCCGCGTAGCTATCATTCGTTGCGGCCGGTAACGTGTAAAAAGCGTCAACGGCAGAAGAAAATCGGTGTCCTGAAAATCGATACTTATGGGTTTCGCACAACACGACTCGGTACCCATCAAGATGAAACAGCCGAGCCAACTGCAACGCCTTGGTCATCTTGCCGCCACTCAGCATCACGGTTAATCCGCGTTGCCCCGCCTTGGTGCCTCGGAATCCACGAAACAGACCATAGGTGGTCCCGATCACGACGCTCAAGACACTCAAGGGTAACAAACAGGAAAGTGCCACAAGCGTCGCCAAGTTTTGGCATGTTACTGGAAAAAGATTGCGTTTGTCCTGGTGCATGGTGGAATTTTGGTTCTTTATCCATCTACCTGGATGAGCGTGATACCGTCTCGAAGCGGAATGATTACCTTTTTCAATTTGTCATCCTGCTTGACGAATTCATTGAAATCGCTGATCGACTTTCCGTTCGGTGAGACGATGTCGCTGTATGGCTCACCCTGCATGAGTGTGTTATCTACACAAACTAGCCCCCCAGAAACCAGCAGGTTGTTTTCACGAAGTAGTGTTAGGTAGCGAATGTAATTCGCCTTGTCAGCGTCGAGGAATACAAAATCAAAAACTTGATTCTGGGCGGAGAGATCTTTGAGAGTCTCGCAGGCGTCTCCCACTAAAATTTTGATTTTCTTTGCATCGGTCGATCCGGTCGCGTCGATTGCATCGCGAGCAAATTGAGCAACGACCGGTTCGAGTTCACAGCCGACAACCACACCGTGATCGGGAATCGCCTCGGCCATCGCAAGTGCTGAATATCCCGTGAACACGCCCAGGTCAAGCACTCGGTAGGCTCCCGAAATTCGGAGCAACATTTGCAAGAAGAGCCCCTCGACCGGGCCGGAAAGCATTTCTTTCTCGACTAATTTGCTAACATCGCCACGATGGACAGCAGCGTCCCAGTCGTGATCGCGAGTTTGTTGCATCAAGGAAACAAGAGCCGAAGATGGCGGCGAACTGCATTGCTCGAGATACCCGTCCAAACCACTTGCCAACGACGCCGCCCGTGCGAGTGATTCGCGGAATACAGGTGTGGCGGACCTGCCAGCGTCGCTGGCGGTTACGAGGTCTCTCAGAATCTCGGCTAAAATTGAGTTCGGGGTCACGCTTCGCTCGCCCTCGACCTGACTTCGTTTCGTCGCGTGGATCATTAATCGGGTCCTACTCACTGTCCAAAAAAGTAACAGGCCCGGTCAAGCTGGTGCCAAAATTCGACTCTCCGGGCACTGCGTTCGCCTGTTCGTATAATAAGTAGTCTCGACACCACATCCGGCAAGAATGCTGGCACAAAAAATTGTCTCACAGGGTTCAAAAACAGGAACTTACAAAACGAATTGCTTGGTCGGAAATCTGTGTGCTGTTGCACATTCGAATGGGTCGCGGTGCATTAAACAGCGGACGAGGGCGATGTGTGCCACGGCTTCAAAGAAAGAATGATGGAGCTTTGCAAACAAGTTGAGGCGACTATAAATCGGACAATCATGACGCCCATGCTGGAGCAACAATGATGGGTCTGGACACAGCTTTTTTCGCCGCAACCGCAGCCGAGGCAGAGCAACGATACGTTGAATTCGGTAATGCTATCACTCGTTATCGGGGCGACCGAAACAAAGTTACTGCAAACCACCGGAACGTTTCGCGGTTATCGCCGGCGATACGACACCGACTCATCACAGAGTTTGAGGTTATCGATAGAACACTTACAAACCACGCTTTCGGTCAAGTGGAAAAGTTTGTCCAAGAAGTCGCTTGGCGACTCTATTGGAAGGGTTGGTTATCCCTCCGTCCGCAAATTTGGCGTGACTTTCTCGACGATCTGGCCGAGTTGCAGCACGGGTGGGCAACGGATCGAATTGACGCCATTGTGGCGGGTCAGACGTCGATCGAAGTTATGGGATATTTTGCCCGCGAGCTCGTGGAGACAGGTTATCTGCACAACCATGCACGGATGTGGTTTGCCGGCTGGTGGGTTCATGTTGAGCGATTACCGTGGCAACTCGGTGCTGATTTTTTTTATCGGCATTTGCTCGACGCAGACGCGGCATCGAACACGCTATCGTGGCGATGGGTTGCCGGGCTGCAGACTCGCGGTAAGAGCTATTTGCCGCGGAGATCCAATCTTGAAAAGTATCTCGCGGATGGGATTCTCGCCTCCCACGGCGGTGGACTGGAGCAACTGAATAACCCGCGTGCGATGATCGCCGATGAGGATGAGCTCATTAGATCCCGCGAGATCACCCGTCCTTTTCTAACGCAATCCTCACACGAGCCAAGGCAACAAAGTAAACGCTTTGGTTTGATCGTGCACCGAGAGGACCTCAAGCCAGAGGCTGGTCCGCTTCAGCATGCAAAACCTGATTCTGTGCTCGTCTTAGATCATCGTAGTCAAGGTGAGCAGGCAGGCGATTCGTCTTGCAAGCTCGCTTGGATCACTACGGCTCAGACTGACACGTTGAAGCGTCTCACGAATTATTACGACACTGCACAAGTAAGTCTCGGAGGTTTCTTGCCAATCGACCAGCAGATCAGAGATTGGTGTTCTGAGCAACAAATAGATCAAGTTTCTGTAATGCGTCCGGAAGTCGGACCGTTAGCTGACGCTCTGACGGCAACATTCGATGAGCTCAGTGGCCATGTGACCGTTTGCTGGGTGGACCGACCAGAGGATCTTGAAGCCCGCCAACTGGCGACGGGTGGATTTTTCGGGTTCTGGAAAAAATACGAAAAGCTTCTGCGGCAAAGAAATCGTGCAGGCTAAGTTGGCCTCGAGCAACGCGATTTGGCTATGTTTATTCGTTGTAGCGGATCAACTCGTAGAAGTTTCCCCAGGGGTCTCGTCTATACACCGACTCCGACCCATCGCGATGCTTTTTCACCCGATCATCTTCAGCAAATTGCGTTGTTTCAAAGGCCAGATGCGTCGGGTGTTGGCCCTTGACCACAAACGCGAGTTTAACGTTTTCGAACTCGATAAACGCCCAGGTGCTATCCGCATAAATCAGCTCGGCTCCAAACTTCTCGATATACCACTTCGCCGCCGCTTCCGGATCGTCAACAATGATGGCCACATGGTCGATTTTCATGATTTGTGACTCCGGTTTTGAGAATTAGGTTTGAGTGGTGGTGACGGGCGTGAAAGGATGCAAACGGATCGCTTGAAGCACCATAACGCGTTCACAAAAATCGATAGTGTGCGATGCCAAGGAAAACACCCCCGATTTTATAATCTCACAATAAATCGGATTTGTTCCTTAAGCCCATTAGTGCTTGAATCGAACGGGGCGTGAGGGTCAGCGGGTCTTTCCAATGTCACCTGGGTTCTCGGTAAATATCACGAAGTGGACATTGACTCCCCAGCGTAAAAGAACAACAGGAGGCGAATCGTTTCGCGATCGATCTATTGCGTGCTGCTAGCTATGCGGAATGAGTATATTCTTAGAGCTCAATGCGGGCATGAGCGTTTGCATGATCGATGTTTCCCTCCGCAATGGAGGTTCCAGCAGTGTCTTGCAGAATGCAGGGACGTGTTCTGCGTTGAAGAGAAATTAATTTACGCAGTTGATTATCCGCTCGAATTAGGTAACTTCTCGCATTTTATAAAAAGTGTCTCTTCCCACCAAGGAATATAAGATCCACTGCAGACCCGAGAGTGCAAATTCAAATTCAATTTGGCTCATACAATCAGTGTCGATATGTCGCCGAAGAGCAAGTAGCGGAGTTTGGCTTGTGTTGAGTCCGCTATTACAGGTAACTGCGCTACGAACACCGGCAGCTTGCAATGGTTTCCATGCGCGTTTTTCCCAGTATCCGGAAGGGTAGCAATAGTCTGTCGCCGGTTTGCCGGTGACTCGTTCAAGTTGTTCTCTGCATGTGCTGGCCTCCTCAAATACGGTATCTGGATAATGCACTACATCGTGATGTCTGTGTGTATGCAATTGTGCTGACATGTCACGATCGGTGAGAACGCGTATCTCTTCGCCCAACATATATCGCCATGTGTCACCTGCGAGATCGTCACGGACATCCACGCCGAGGCCTTCGGCAAGTTTAGCAACGAAATCTTTTTGCGTTGCCTGATTTTCCGGTAATTTGAGATATGCCTGCTTAAAAATGTCGAAGCAACGATTTTTCGCATCTTTATCCCGAAGTGAAAACGAATCCTTTACCTCGCAAAGTCCCGACGGCGTGGCCTTCAGTTTCGAGCGAAATACAATGTCTTGAATCAGAAGTATGTACGTTAGGACGCGTTCATGCATGGTATTGGAAACGATATAGACCGTTGCCGGATAGGCAAATTCTCGGAGCAGAGGTACAGCCCTAGCCGCAAAATTGTACATCCCGTCATCAAAGGTCAGTGCGACCTGGCGGGGCTGTACTCGTCCATCTGTTTGTTGCCGAATTAATTCCTCCAGCGATATCACCCGGAAATGTTTTTTTAAAAATCGAAGTCGCTTCTGTAACGTTTCCACTGATACAAAATATTCAGGCAGTCGTTCGTGCTCATCTGCAAAACTTACTCCATGCCACCCCACGATTGTAAAGCAGCGTCGAGTCAACAATCGGGCAATCGCAAACAGTCCCAGGGACCTCATGGCCCAAAGCATCACTAATTTAAATTGCTGTATCATGGATGTCGCGGCGAACCTGATCGTGGAATAATTGTCTAGTCGGAGTCAAAATTATGCAGATGCCATCTTGCCAACAGAAATCATGTGAAAATTTGCGAGAGTCGAAACACCATGTAAGTGATGAGCGAGCTTATTTTAACTTGTCTGCTCGCAGTGATGGAACCCGGCTAACCAGATAGGTGTTCACTATCGGTGTAAGGATCAGTGCATCGCGTTCCCCAGCGCAGCATTAACTAAAAGCCGTGATTCTTCACCAACTGTATCCCGAACCTCCGGGGCAACAATTTGACTGCATGCCTCAGCGTGGTTTTCCAATACTCTCATCACGGCGGCGCACAATGCTTGGGCATCATCGGCCGGGTACGTGTAAACGCTTGGGGGCCGGTTGTCATTCTCGGCAGCCACCACTGGGGTGCCGAGTGATAGGCATTCAAATACGGAGCTGCATTGGCCGTCGGTCGTGGGTGTGCGTAGATAGAGCTTGGATTTATGCATCAGCGCCATGAAGGCATCGTGAGAAAGATCACCCGCGTAACACAGTGTGGACTTCAGATCTGCTGCCTCAATCTTTTCCATGATCCGTTTTTTTACAGGCGGCTCATTGTCGTCGAGTGATCCGACGATAACACAGCCGAATTTTGGTTTTTTCTCTTTAAGGAGCTTCAGGCCATCGACTAGCGTGTCCAGATAAAACCCCTCCCGCATGAAAATATAAGTAAAGATTACTGAGTCACGATCTTCAAAAAATGCATTGATATTTTCGGGCAAGCTCGCGTCTTCCGTTGAGCTATCCGATTCAAGGTATGAAGTTCCGAATGCCTGAATAGGGTATATTTTTTTCGGGGAGATACCATACTCCGTTATTTTTTCTTTCACCGCCTCATTGTTACAAATGATTGCTTTTGGAAGCTTAAACATCAAATAGAGAATTGGAAAAAAATATTTGCTGCGTTCTATAGGAAAATAACGCTGGTGCGTGCCGGCATGCATGGTGAGTACGATTCGCCGAAAGAATACGCATCCTGCAAAGGCTGAGATTAGCGTTAGCAAAAATCCAATTGGGCCATCGCCATTGGCGTGCATGTGCATCGTGTAACCACGTGCGGCGTATCGTAAGGTTTTGAACAGGTAGTCCAGACCACTTTGGACCGTTATATATCTCGGGTCAGGGATCTTGCGATTTTTTCCCAGGTTTAGAGCCTGGGAATCATGCCCCATTTCCTCCAGTCTCTCCCGCACAAATTGAATACGAATGGACCAACCGGCCCGCGGTGGTGGGTAAGGGCCCACTTCAAGAATCTTCGCCACACGTGATGACTTCACGTCATAACTCCCGCCATATGTTTACACCGATAGTCTACTTGCAGTCTAGCTCGGATTCATTCCATGTCAAAGATCAACGCATTGGGCAAATTGCCATTTTTTGGCATCTTTCTCGGTTCCAGCCAAATCAGCTGTGATCCCGAACCAACAGATACTCTGAGCGGGAGAGTAACTGCGGTTAAAATCGACAACGTAAAGGCGACCAGATATTTATCTACGATCGTCACCGATGAATGGCAAGAAACGTACGCCCATTGCGCAATAAAGACCGAGCTAAAAAAATCACGAATGCCAGTTCTGGTGGTGATCCATTGGATGAAAATCTTTTTAACGGTCATAAAAAATCAGTCGTACTATTCGTTTGGTTGGGCTTTGCTGGTTGTCAACCCGAAGATTCGGATGGAGGCACCATGGTCCGACCGCTGCTGATTACGCTGGCACTGCCCATCATTCGACACATTACTCGTAAATTGCCACATTTTTTCAAGCCAAGGATTCACAAAAAATATTCGGTAGCCTGTCACCATAGTCCACCACAGTAATCTGGAAGCGGGTAACTGGTGGGCGAGGAGCTTACACCAAAGCCTGACGCATCCAAGCTAGTCATTTAATTTTATGAAAGAACAGCGAACCCACACGGAAGTGACGTCGTATGGACTGGTGGAAAACCTCGTGGGACGGGAGGGCCGAAAACTCCTCTTTGTCGCTATAACGTATGGCCCTCCCCGTCTCCAAGCGGTTCGCCTGTTTTGTATCAACTCAACGTGTTTGGGTTGACCGTTTGCGCGGCAAGCCTCTGTGCCGCTTGTGGCAGCATTAGACCTTGAGGATAGTGCTCGCAGCTTGATCGGGCACAGGTATGTAGGCTATTGAGGCTATTTTTACGGCCAACAAACACTTTCGTCAGTGCGATGATCACTCTGGTCGCTGCAATATTGAATCTCTGCCCCTATAACTTTGCTCCAACAAAATTTTGGACCAGGGCGTAGCTGCGGTTCGGCATGTGTCGCTGAGGCACCGCCCGTTGGAAACTGTTTTCTGACGCACTGCGATCTGCCGATTTAACAAGCGAGGATAGCGATGACCTTTCGGATTCGAGAATTTCACTCTGGTGACGTCGATGGATTGCTCTCGCTTTGGGAGGAGGCAAAGCAGTCGGGCCAAGAGCAGGTATATTCAGTGGCCGAAGTATTAGCATCGTGCGAAAAAGATCATGCGGTTGTGGCGGTGATCGACAATAGAGTGGTTGGTGCGGCAGTCGCGCGGGCAGCTCACGAGCAAGGCTGGATAGTTTTCTTTCGCACCGCTGAGGCGCAACGTCGTCAGGGAATCGGAAGTGCATTGCTCATCGCCCTCGAGAGCCGACTCACATTGCTTGGACTCACGAAACTCAGCATTCTGGTGCCAGATCAATTGCACGACACGGGCGTGTTGCATCGTGCAGGATTTTACGAGAAGAATCAGCTCACGTATTTTGAGCGTAAGCTACCACTTGGCGAAAAAGAGCGTGAAATTCTCTCGCAACTCGGGGGGCGTTTACTTCCATCCGATTTATGGACTGGTATCGCGGGCATGCAACGCGAGAAACAATTGCTTGAGCGGCGACTTGTGCTGCCGCTGAAGGATCCAGATATGGCCCAAAAATATGGTGTTGAACCGCCGCGTGCAATCGTGCTCTTCGGTCCGCCTGGAACAGGGAAAACGACCTTCGCCAAGGCCGTCGCGTCTCGTCTAGCTTGGCCATTTGTCGAGGTACATCCCGCACGACTCGCCGGGGATGCGCAGGGACTTGCGGGCGCTTTGCGTGATACCTTTGAACAAATCGCAGAGCTTGACAACGTAGTTGTATTTATTGATGAGGTGGAGGAAATCGCATCCCATCGCGCGGGAGAACCGCCGGCGGCAACCCAGGGTGTTACAAATGAACTGCTCAAGCTGATCCCCATGTTCCGCGAGGGTAGGGGGCGGCTGTTGATTGTGGCGACCAACTTTATTCGAGCTCTCGATGCCGCATTCCTCCGGCACGGCCGTTTCGATTACGTAATTCCGATCGGCCTGCCGGACGACGATGCTCGCAGAGCAATTTGGGGCCGGTATATTCCGCAGGCCGGCAGCGAGCTGGTTGATCTTGACCGCTTGGTGCAACGGACCGCGGGTTTTTCGCCGGCCGACATCGAATACGCAGCTCGCAAAGGATCGCAGCGTGCTCTGGAGGCTGCGGTTTATCAGGAAAACCAACAGGCCGCGCCGTCGACCAATGATTATGATTGGGCGATCGGGGAAACAAGGATGACGGTCTCAAAAGATGTGGCCAATGAGTTTTTGGTGGATATCGACGAAGTGGCGCGTCTTTGAAACTGGGTTCACTGTTATTTGTGTGAGGTCTTGACGTGCGATGTCTAAACACGTTCTAAAGGCCCTGTCTTCCGTTGGCAGAGGTGCCTTGGATCGCAGGTAATTGAACGAATCTGTGGGGAAAATGCAACGTGTTTGGTTGGTTACGCAGGTCCGCCCGTGAGCCATTGTCAGGGCGGCAGAAGTTGGTCATGTGGGTGGCAATCAGTCTGGCGATCGTTTGTCTCTTGTTCCCTTACGTGAAGCACGGTGGGTCTCGGGTGGTTGAGGTGTTGCGGGCAAAAAATCCTCAATTTGAAATGAATCGTTCAGAGTGGAGTCAGCATCGCCAAACATTCGACACCGATGGAAAACAGAGTGACAAACCGCAAGTTCCTGAGCAGTTCCGAGCGTCGGGCCGCTTTCTTTATCCAGCGGTTTCCGGCAGTGGCGAATGGGGTTACTGGTATTTTTACCAGCCCGAACAGGTGGAACTCGAATATGTGAATCTAAAACGCACCGAATCGACCAATGCGTTTCGGTTTTTGTTTTCTGATTTCAAAAGCTATGGCAACATCATCTTCACCGTTTGGTTTGTAGAGTTGTTTGTCATCTATCTTGTCGGTAAAGGGTTGATCGCCCAGTTTCGCTCGCCGGTTCATTGAAGCGGCAAAGGGCAGGGAGGCAAGGAGGATACCCACGGTATTTTTTCCGCCCGTTCACTCATCGGGAATCCCTTGCACCATTGCATTAGGTCATCGTTTCAGTAGCTTTATGACTGTGCCTGTCTCCTGGCGGAGTGTTTCAGGCTGATCAGTTTCTTTGCGTGCGATGCGCTTGCGTGCTTCTTGCTTGCATAGTTCTGATTTTTGGATAGATAATCACACCCCCCATGCATTCAAGAAGAATCCTTTCTTCATCAACCTGCCAGCAGTCTCCTAGGCCAGCGCTGTGAATGCGACGGTAGCGATTCTCCGCGTACAGTCTCGCGACTGAATCTTCATGGCTTAAGCAAATCTCACGTACTTTTTTTACTGATCTATTTACCGAAAGGAAACTTAAAATGTTAAAGCAAATTTCTCTCGCAGTATTGGTTGGCTTGTTCAGTGTTGGCCTCAACGCGCACGCATCGCTCATTTCCGGTGTTACCGCGACCGCCTCAAGCGAGCATAATTCCGGGTATGCGCCGACGTACGCTGTCGATGGCAGTGGATTGTACTTGGGTTCCTATCCAGACCAGATTCACCATGGTGGCCATCACAGCGGGGTAGGCAACTCGTTGTACCAGATGTGGCTTAGTGAAGAGTCAACCGATGAGTGGTTCAAGGTCGACCTGGGCGACAGTTACGCGGTGCAAACCATGCGCGTCTGGAA
>DLCF01000153.1:925-1130 GCA_002480485.1 Planctomycetaceae bacterium UBA7805 | reverse complement strand
CACGCATCGCTCATTTCCGGTGTTTCCGCGACCGCCTCAAGCGAGCATGCCCCCGCGTATGGGCCAACGTACGCCGTCGATGGCAGCGGATTGTACTTGGGTTCCTACCCAGACCAAGTCCACTTCGGAGCGCATAGTGGTGAAGGTAACTCAGCCTGGATGTTATGGCTTAGTGAAGAGACAACCGATGAGTGGTTCAAGGTCG
>DLCF01000153.1:0-865 GCA_002480485.1 Planctomycetaceae bacterium UBA7805 | reverse complement strand
GGAAGTTTTCGTGGCACGACTGACACAGATAGCATCAAAGATGCCAACATTTATTATTCCAGCGAACTCTCTGATCCTGGCAGTAATTTTACGGATCCAAACTCAAGCTGGTTACTATTCGGGTCGCATACCTTTGCGATAAATCCTGCCGGAAATGACTATGCCAAGACTGAAGAACTCACACTGGGGGGCCTTAACGCCAGATGGGTCGCACTGGATATCCAGAACAACTACGGCCACAGCGATTGGATGTCGATCGGCGAGTTACAGTTCGATGGAAATTTAGTTCCCGAGCCATCCACATTAGCTTTATTGGGTTTCGGTGGGCTCGTTGCTCTAGGAATGCTGCGTCGCCGTCGCTAGAGGGGCGCATGATCAATCAGGTTGCTTGAATTAACAATGAGCAATCAATAATGGTTTACCAAAAATGAGCACTGCCAGCTTCGGCTGGCAGTGCTTTTGTTTTTGCCACAACGTGAGCATCACGAGGACGACGGCAGCGGACCACGCCCAAACTCAGGATTCGATGAGGTGCTAGGATTCGCAGGGCTGGCACGCAGCGTCCAGGCCGGCTGCAGCAACGGCGTGATCATCTTCAACCGATGCCCCCGACACACCAATTGCGCCGATCACCACGCCCTGGTTGTTGGTGATTGGCAGGCCGCCCGGGAAAGAGATCAGTCCACCATTTGAGTTTTCGATGTTATACAGTGTCCCGCCGGGCTGGGAGAGTTCGCCAATTTGGCCGGTGGGCATATCAAAGAACCGCGCTGTTTTTGCCTTCTTACAGGCGATATCGACGCTGCCGATCCATGCTCCATCCATGCGATGAAATGCTTTCAGGTTTGCGCCCGCATCAACGATG
>DLCF01000037.1 GCA_002480485.1 Planctomycetaceae bacterium UBA7805 | reverse complement strand
GCACCCCCTGCACCCCCTGCACCTCCGGAGGCCGATCGATGAAGCGCTCACACAAGGTCATCAGCATCGTGGCCGTCTCGCTACTCGGCTTCGGCCTATTTCTCTGGTCGGCTATCGGCAACCACTACGTCGTCGCAATGAGTGATTCCCACAGTTTCACCATCGATATGCCCTTCGTTTCGCTCCGCAAAATTTTAGTGCAGACCAACGCGTCAAGCGAAATCATCAACGCCGGGGAGCATAGTAAACTGATCTCGATCAAAACCCGAAATCGAGAGGCACATCTCAACAATATCCTTGCGCCACGTAAATCGTGGGAAGGTAGCGAAGTGCGAGATTTAACGCTGGAGATCAGCGATCCCTATATCGGCACCCGCACCGCCCCCTTCACCCAACACGTCTCGGTCACCCCCGGCAGCATCGACTCAGTGATTCAACTAGCTCGCAAAGAAGGTCCCCTGCTCGGCTACAACGTGACGACCCACATCGGAGGAAGTGGTAAGGCATCACAATTCAACACAACGCTCGAGATGAAGATCGATACGCCCGCCCCTTGGTTCGCCCATTGGTTCGCCCGCACGAGAGTCCGCAGCACCATGCGGCGTACGCTCCGTGCCCAAGAGGAAGAAATTCGGGCTGCAGTCGAAAAACATCGGGGGCAATTTTAACGCTTCTCGGGGGCAAATACCGTGTCTCCCCACCAGAGCGGGAGGCAAATCGGGTGGGAAGCGGGGCGCAATGAACTCCCGTTTTTTTACTTTGTCTGCTATAATTCAAGGATGACACACAAGCGATAGTTGATGCGTCGAGTGGCCCTTAGTTCGACGTGTCGACTGCTGAATGTCGGTTCCCGCCCCTCCTGCTGAGATCCGCTGCCATGGTACCGCACTGGTTGCTGCTGTTTGCGATCACCACCGCACCGGCCGAGACTGCGGAACCGGTCAGCGAGACTGCAATCGCGCCCCACGAGCAAATCGACTTCGGCCGTGATATTCGGCCGATTCTCTCACGGCGATGTACGCAGTGCCACGGCAGCGCCGACCAGGAAGCAGGTCTCGATTTCTCCACCCGTGAAACCGCACTCGCCGAACTCGATTCGGGCGACCGGGCCGTGGTGCCCGGCGACCGTAGCGGAAGTGCGATGTGGGAACGGATTCACCTGGAAGATGGCGATGAAATGCGAATGCCGCCGGAGGGCGATGCGCTTACCGCGGAAGAAAAAGATTTACTTGGTCAATGGATTGATGCCGGTGCGCCGTGGCAGGATCACTGGGCCTTCCAACAGCCCACCGCGCCGGTGCCCCCTCCGCTGCCAAAGGCCACCGGGGGCGATAGTCCGATCGATCGCTTCGTGCGGGCGCGGCTCTTTTCGGCCGATTTGCCGCCGGCTGATCAGGCACCGCGACGACAGTTGATCCGCCGGTTGCACTACGACCTCACCGGCCTGCCCCCGACCAGTGCAGAAGTCGAAGCCTTTGTCGATGACCCGGCCGCCGATGCCTATGCTCAGTTGGTCGACCGCCTGCTTGCCTCGCCCCAGTTCGGCGAACGCTGGGCAAGGCATTGGATGGATGTGATCCGCTATGCCGAAACCAACAGCTACGAGCGCGACGCGGCAAAGCCCTTCGTCTGGCGCTATCGCGACTACATCGTGCAAGCGTTCAATGAAAACAAACCCTACGATCAATTCATTCGCGAACAGATCGCTGGCGATGAACTAGATCAGGTCACCCCCGAATCGATGGTCGCGACCGGCTTCTATCGACTTGGCCTGTTCGACGATGAGTCGGCCGATCCATACAAGCACTATTTCGATCAACTCGATGACATGCTGGCCACCACCAGCCAGGCATTTCTCGGCCTGACGATCAACTGCTGTCGCTGCCACGATCACAAGATCGATCCGATGCCGCAGGAAGATTACTACCGGATGCTGGCCTTTTACCGAAATATCAAGCGCTACAGTAAGGACCGCACCAATATCCTGCAGTCAGTCCGACTGCCCGAGCACGAGAATGAGGCGCTCGAGAAAATCGATGCTGAAAAAGAGGCAATTGGGGTGAAGCTCGCCGAAATCGAACAAGCGGCACTGCCGAAACTTGAGGGAGTCGATCGGGATGATTTCAAGTACGAAGAATATCGTCAGCAGGTACTCCGGCGCAACATTCCCAAGGTCATCTCGGTTGACGAATATAAACGTTACCGCGACCTGAACAATCGAAGGCGTGAACTGCTGCTTTCTGATGTGCCCGGCAACCAACTTGCACTGGCTGTGGTTGAAAATGGACGGATCGCACCCAAAACGCATCTGCTCGGCAGGGGGAATCCGCGGTCTGAGGTGCGGGAAGTCCAACCGGGGTACCCGGCCATCTTTGCCGCCGCTGATCCCACGTTTACTGAACCGCCGCCCGAGGCTCGCAGCACTCACCGCCGCAAAGTGCTGGCTGATTGGATCGCTTCAAAGGGCAACATGCTTACATCGCGTGTGCTGGTCAATCGGGTCTGGCAACATCTCTTCGGTCGCGGCATTGTGCGGACCCCCAACAATTTCGGACTGGGTGGCGCACCGCCGACGCATCCATTGCTGCTCGATTATCTGGCCGACGAATTCTTGAAGCACGACTGGCAGATCAAACCGCTGATTCGGCAGATCGTGATGAGCGACACCTATCGCAGTTCTGCCCGCCCGAGTGAGGCGGCGCTGGCCCGCGACCCGCTGAATCACCTCTTCAGCCACCAGAATATGCGGCGACTCAGTGCCGAAGAGGTCCGCGATTCAATCCTGCAGGTCACCGGTCAATTGAACCTGCAGCAAGCAGGCCCGAGTATTTATCCGGAGATCTCGGAAGAGGTGCTGCACAGCCAATCGATGCCCGGTAAGGGTTGGGGAAAGTCGGCACCGGACCAAGCAGCGCGACGCAGCATTTACATCCATATCAAGCGGACGCTGGTGGCCCCGATTCTCAAAATTTTTGATTTTGCCGAAACCGATCTTTCGTGTCCGGTCCGCTTTGAAACGACGCAACCGACCCAGGCACTGCCGATGCTCAATGGGAAATTTGCACAGGATCAGGCCGCCGCACTGGCCCGACGCGCCAACAAGACGCACCCGGATGATCAGGCCGCGCAGGTGAAACAGATTTTAGAACTGGTCTGGCAACGGCCGATTGAACAACAGGAAATCGATGACGGCATCAAGCTGATCAGTCAGCTACAACAACGAGACGGAGCGTCGCTTGACCGGGCAGTGGCAACTTTTGCGCTCGTCGCGATTAACTCCAACGAATTTCTCTACTTGGACTAGATACCGCATTTTGTGATACAATAAAGTGACCTGATTCGAGAGCTTTAAGACATCATGAAAAAACCCCCTGCCAATCAGTTTTGTCATCGCACGCGTCGTCAGTTTCTGCATGAGACCGGGGGCGGATTCGGTGCGGTGGCCCTCGCCGGATTGCTGGCCAAAGATGGTTTCTTTCCGGCTGAGTCGCTGGCCGCCGGAACCGGTGCGGCATACGAAAATCCGCTTGCACCCAAACCGCCAGCACGGGTCACCAAAGCGAAGAACGTGATTTTTTTATTCATGTATGGGGGGCCGAGTCAGGTCGACACGTTTGATCATAAACCGGAACTCTACAAGCTTGATGACAAGACGATCAAAGTAAAAACCTTCGGAAGGGGCGGACATAAGGATGAAGGGGTGATTGTCGGGCCGAAATGGAAATTCAAACAATACGGCGAGTGCGGAAAATGGGTGAGTGACGTCTTTCCGCATCAGGCCCAGTGCGTTGATGACATCGCCTTTCTTCATAGCATGACGGCCGATTCACCGATCCACGGCTCGGCGATGGTCATGATGAATTCGGGCAACATTTTAAGTGGCAACCCGAGCATCGGCTCATGGATCAACTACGGCCTGGGAAGCGTGAATGAAAATCTGCCGGGATATCTCGTGATGCTCGATCCCACCGGAGGGCCGATCGGAGGATCCCGAAACTGGTCGAGCGGCTACATGCCGGCGACTTTTCAAGGCACGGTGCTGCAGAGTAAGGGACCGCCGATCCTCGACTTGAATCTCCCGACTGGCACCACCCCTGCGATGCAGAGACGACTGCTGGATCAACTCAAAAGTTACAACGAACAGCATCAACGCAGTCGGATCGAGAACAGCAATCTTGCGGCTCGGATCAACAGCTATGAGCTGGCCTACAAAATGCAACAGCATGCACCCGAAGCGGTCGACCTGGCTCAAGAAACGGCTGCGACCCATGCACTATACGGACTCGATAATCCGCAGACGCAGGACTTTGGTCGCAAATGTCTGCTGGCACGCCGCCTTGTCGAACGGGGCGTGCGATTCGTGCAGCTCTACTCCGGCGGTGCGCACAACAATGACAACTGGGATGCGCACGAGGACGTGTATGCGAATCATAGCTACCACGGTGGTCGCACTGATCAACCGATTGCGGCCCTTATCAAAGATCTTAAGCAGCGAGGCATGTTGGACGAAACGCTGATTATCTGGGGTGGCGAATTCGGAAGACAACCGACTGCTGAGTTCAAACGCCAACCGGGTCGCGACCACAATGCCTATGGATTCACGATGTATATGGCCGGTGGAGGGGTTAAAGGCGGGGTCAGCTATGGAAAGACCGACGAACTCGGTGCGGCTGCAGTCGAAGGCAAGCTGCATGTTCGGAATCTGCATGCCACGATCCTGCATCTGATGGGACTCGACCCCAATCACCTAACCTATTTCCACGACGGGCTGGATAAAAAGCTCGTCGGAGTGGAAGAGGTGGAGCCAATCCACGAGATTCTCGCCTAGTTAGCACCGAGAGCCACGCCCTGACCCGCACTCTCAGCCAAATAAGGAATCCACGTTTCGAATTTCATGCTACTCCGGTGACCTGTTTTCAGACTACGGCGGCGGATGTTAACATAAGTTAATCATGAGTGAAGCAGCGACAGAAACCCCCCTGGTCGATCTATCGGAACCCGGCGCCGCGCAGGCCTTTACCTCCGCCGCCAGCTCCTGGGGTTTTGTACAGATCGTGCAACACGGCATTCCTCTGACATTGATCGATCAGGTCTGGAAACAAACCCAGACCTTTTTTGCACTCCCCCGAGACACCAAGCGGCAATTGCTCCGCAGCAAAGAAAATGCAATGGGCTACTTCGATCAGGAACTCACGAAGAACAAGCGCGATCTGAAAGAGATTTTTGATTTCGGTGCCGTTTCAGCTGCTAATTTGGAGGCGGGTGTGGATCAGGTTAATAGTGGGGACGGGTCAAACCAGTGGCCCGAATCACTGCCGGAATTTAAACGGACGATGTGCGAATATTTTTCCGCGTGCGAGCAACTGGGCCACAATCTGCTCGAAATGCTGAGCGGTGGCTTGGGGTTGCCGGGTGACACATTTCATCCGCACTTCGGTGACCGACATACCGGATTCATGCGATTAAATTATTATCCGATCGATGATCCGCTTGCCGTAAGTGAGGCCGGCGATGCTACGCCGCTGGGAGACATGGCCCTACACCACCACACCGACGCGGGTGTCCTCACGGTGCTTTTGCAGGACGACACCGGCGGGCTCGAGGCACAAGTCGATGGCGAGTGGCTTGATGTCACACCGATCGAGGGCGCGTTGATCATTAATGTCGGGGATATGATGCAAGTCTGGTCCAACGATCATTATCCTGCGCTACTGCATCGTGTTCGACCTGTCCAGGGTCGCAGTCGCTACAGTATTCCGTTCTTTTTAAATCCCGCTTATGAAACCGACTGTACTCCGTTGGGCAAAACCCCACCGCGGTATCGCTCGATCAACTGGGGCGAGTTCCGACGAGCTCGTAGCGACGGTGACTACGCCAATCTCGGGAAGGAAATCCAGATCGAAGATTTCCGCATCCGCTAGCAAGCTACATGCTAGCAGCAGCCAGCTTCAAAACACTGCCATAAAGTGCAAAAAGCTTCGGGGCAAAAGTCCTCTGGCCACCCTTTCACCCTTTTGGTAATTCTCTGTCCCTCCGCCATTGTGGAACCGAGCGGCGGAGACCCTTTGTTGCGGGGCTTTCATCGGACAACTTGTCCATCCAGGGAGAACGACATGAGTATGGCTTCAATGCGCTGCAAAACCCTTTGCACAATCGTGCTGGCGACTCTCATTCCTCAGCTGTCGCTTGCGGCGACTCCTCAGGTGAATTCGTCGAGTCCGAAACCGTTACTTACAGATATTGCCTTGCAAAAAGGTGGTATTCTTGTCGGCCGCCTCACGAGTAAGAAGGGGGACCTAAGAGATGCAAAAAAAATTGTGGTTCGTCAGAACAACAAGACGGTAGCGGAAGTCACCACCGGCAAGAATGGCCAATTCATGGTCGAGGGACTTCAAGGTGGAATCTATGAGATTGCCTCTGATCAAGGGGCGGGAAGTTTCCGAGCATGGTCTGCCGGCACCGCGCCGCCTTCGGCTAAACAATTTGCTGTGCTTATCGACAGTGATGAGGTGGTTCGCGGCCAATGGGGCTGGGTACCCGCACCACCAGCAATATCCGCTCCCAATTTTACGGTGGGTGAATGGTTGGGCATTTCATTCGGAGTGGCTGGCCTTGCGGTCGGCACGATCGCGCTCATTGACTCCGATGACGCATCATAAGGAGAAGAACAATGAGTATGCACAGAATGCGGCATAAAGCATTATGCACCGCTATTCTATTGACGCTTGTACCTGGGCTTACGCATGCAGCAACGCCTGCGGTGCCGACGCCAAATACGGCGCCGGCAAAGCCGCTGCTCACCGACATCGCCTTGCAACCGGGAGGAGTTTTAGTAGGCCGTGTTATCAGCACGCAAGGTGAGCCTGGCAAAGTTCAAAAAATATTAGTTCGACAGGGTAACCTGCGTGTGACCGAAGTCACCACCAGCGCGACTGGCCAGTTCACGGTGGAGGGGCTCCGTGGTGGGATCTATGAAATCAGCGCCTCCGAAGGCGTCGGAAGTTTCCGTGCCTGGGCCGAGGGCACGGCCCCACCCTCAGCAAAGCAATATGCCGTGCTCATCGACAGTGATGAAGTGGTTCGAGGCCAATGGGGCTGGATGCCCTACCCTGGTTCCAACCTGAGCGTCGGGCAATGGATCGGAATTTCGGTCGGCGTGGCCGGTTTGGTGGTGGGAACCATCGCGCTGGTCCGTGAACCGGATCCCTCTTGAGGCAATTCGTAAATTCCACGATCCCCAATATTTGATTCACAGCTCGGGCAGAACCGATCGGCACGGTCCCTTGGGGGACCGTGCCTTTTTTTAAGGAGCCACGCCAATTATAGATCCTATGCATGCCTTGATTCTATTCATCGTAGGTCTGGTTGCCGGTTTCATCAATGTGATGGCGGGAGGCGGATCGATGCTCACGGTGCCTGCAATGATCATGATGGGGATGCCCGGACCGGTCGCGAATGGCACCAATCGAATTGCCATTCTTTTCCAAAATTTTGTGGCAGTGATAACATTTTTTCGCAAAGGATTCGCGGACTTCAAGCAGAGCTTAAAGCTGCTTTTGTGTGCAATTCCAGGCACGGTTTGCGGAGCTCTGGTAGGAACCGAACTTGCCGGCACATGGTTCAACCGCACGTTGGCAATCATTATGTGCGTTGCATTGGCACTCACATGGTTCAAAGGGCAGAAAAACGAGGGAGACCAGGTCGCCAAAAACACAAAGCCGTTATCGCTTAAGCGAAAAGCATGCGGTTATTTGCTGATGGTTGGAATCGGTTTTTACGGTGGATTCATCCAGATCGGAGTGAGTCTGATCCTGATGCCCCTCCTCAATCGCGTGTTCGAGATGGATCTGGTGCGTGTCAATATGCATAAGGTGTTTGTGATTTGTGGTTACTCGATCGTTGCACTGATGATTTTTGCCTGGCGAGTAGACATCCAATGGGGGATGGGTGTTGCCCTTGCCGCTGGGACGGGTGCCGGTGGATTTTTGGGCGCATCCCTGAGCATTCGCCATGGAGAAAAATGGATTCGCACACTGCTACAAGTCGTGCTGGTCGTATTTGTGATCAAATTACTTTTCTATTAATTGCGCATCGCGGCACGCCCGTCATGCGAACGCTTGCGAATTTTGTGTAACCATTGCATCGAAGCTCGCGGCAAACAGATTTCGCCGCGGGCTATTTTCCGACGGATGGTGAACATGAAAACGATTAAACTCGCGGCAAGCAACAGCCCCAGATAAAGAAGCAGCTTTTGCCAGAAACCACCGATTTCACTTCCGCGGGCCGCAAAATAACCGAGCGCAAGCTGAGAACCAACGGTCAAAAAAACCATCGGCAGCTCAACCGCAAGAAAAATCCAACCGTTTAAATGCATCAACCCGCCGACGGTCAATGCCGGCGTTCGAGTCCCGGGAATCAAACGGCAGAGCACAAGAACCCAGGCTCCGTAGTGGTCGATCAGATATTTCATCTCTAGAATACGTCGCGGGTGAACCGCCCGCAGCAGCCAGGTCGATCGTAGCAAACGCGTGCCGAAGAAACGACAGAGGAGAAACCAGCCTGCATCGCCAATCGCTACGCCAAGATAGGCGGCGAGAAAAGTATGAGTCAATGAAAAATGCCCCTTGGCAATCTCCCAACCAGCCGGAATGATCACCATGTCCTCGGGAAAATGAATTCCGGCGCCAGAAACAACCATCAGCAGGAAAACTGAAAGCGGCCCGAATCGCTCAAAAATTTGATTCAAACGCTTTTCGATTCCCGAAGTTTGCTCCGGCGCGTGCTTTATTGAATGTTGTGCATGCGGCTGATGGTTTTGCGTTGCTGGGCTGGCAAATACGTCCCGCATCAGGAAACTCAGGGCCGTGCATAAGATCAGAAGCAGCAGCGCATGGCGGGTGACTACTGCCGCTGCACGATAAGATACTTTATCTGAAATGCCCAACAGATCCGGACCGTGAGTTCGAATCCTCATTTAGACAGCATTTCTTAAAGAGAGATGAGTGGGTGCCAGGTGCTGCATGTAGCGGATCAAACGACTCCATCCCGCGGGCGATCCGGCGGTTAATTGCCCGGCAACACGCGGCAGGTTGACACCGGTGATCGCGGGACGACAGGTTGAAATGCGATCCAGGTGCATGCCGGCCAGCACGGCAGTCGAGGCTGCCTCAAGTTCACCAGCCTGGAGTCCCAAATCGACTAGACGCATCAGCGGTAGCTGCCTCAGCTGCAAACGAATCTCCGCGAGCAGCATGCCGTTACCCTGACCGCCACCACCCACCAGCAGTTCATCAATCCGGCCGATGCCTCCGGGAACGTGTGCAGCAACCGCCTGCGCAACGCAACGGGCGATAAAATGGGTCGCAGTACAAAGTAAATCACGGATTGACCAACCCGCATCAACCGCCATCCGCACGGTTGACTCGAGTGCTTGCTCGGCGCACACCCCATCAGGCTGCCATCGCGGGGGCGGTTCCCGGAAGTAGGGCTCAGCCAGCCAACGATCGATCAGCTCCTGTATTTTCTTGCCCTGCACCGCGAGCGTGCCACCAGGGTCATATCGCATGCGACCCTCACTGAGCCGCAGACTTAATTCATCGAGCAAGGCCGTACCGGGCCCGACATCAAATGCCACAATTTGATCGAGGGCCTCCTCGGACCTACCCCGTGGTAGAAACGTCAAACGCACGGATCGCCCCACATCGAGCAACAAACGTGAAGTCTCCTCTTGGCCAAGCAGGAACCATTGTGGCACCGCCTGTAGGGGACCTCCCAAGCCGCCTGCCGCTATGTCGCGTTGAGGGAAATGGCTCAAGACATTGCAACCGCACGCCTCGGCAACATGCGACGGGTCGCAAAATTCCAGATAGCTGCGTCCCGCGTCGGCCGTCGGGAACCAGTAGCCAGGGCCGAGCAACCCCACGGCCAGCACATCATCGACCGGAATCGAAGCCGCCCGACACAGCCCGCGAATCAAATCGACCTGGAGCAGGGAAGTTTCTCGAACAAAGGTCGCGTATTGCGCCACACCACGCTCACCAAAGGCGCTCAACAATTTCGGGCCGGCGGAAAATATTTCCCGTAAGTGATCCGGGACCATCACCTGCGCAGTGACCACTGGCCGATAGTCGGCGACGAGTTTGTGCCCTGTCACGGAGACCAAACTGCCAACCAACGCCGCACAGGCGCGATCGGCATAGACTCCAATCAACGCGTGCCCGTCACGGCCCGAGCCGGCGGCACGGGATCGTTGCGCAAAAGACCTGTCAGCGAGACCTTCGGACATCTGCATCACGCACCTGTTAGGCGTGCTAAGCCTGCTAGGCGACCAATCGAACTGGGCCACCGAGCTTTACGGCTTCCACAAACTCTTCGAATATCCGCTGGTCAAGGGCAGACGCAGACTGACTTTCCGGGTGGAATTGCGTCCCGATGGCAAACCAATCATTCATTGTGCTTTCGATCGATTCAATCACGCCGTCCGGCGCGGTTGCCGTGACGCGGAATCCCTCGGCAACTTCGTCAATTGCCATGTGGTGCATGCTGTTCACACGCACTTCGCCATCTCCGTAAATCCGACCGATTAAAGAATCTTGTACGACATCCAAACCGTGTCGATGGGCCGCATCACTCGGGTCGCTATGAGGCATCGCCAAGGGTCGATCCTCAGGAATATGAAGCATCAAATTGCCACCCTGCTGGACATTGAGCAGTTGCATTCCCGAACCGATTCCCATAACCGGCATTCGCCGCTCCGAAACCATCCGAGCAAGCAAGCGATCAAAGTCCTCGCGACGCTCATCCATCAGACGGATCGAAGGGTGCATCATGAAGCCGTCGTTGTTCGGGTTTAAATCGGCTCCTCCTACCAGCAGGACCCCATCGACCAGATCAAGCAGTCGGTTCAAATCGTCGCGACTTGCAAGCGGCGGAAGAATAACGGGAATCGCTCCGGCCGCAGCAAGTGCGTCGTAATATCCGTTGGAAATAAAACTAAAGGAGGCGGTTCCCTTACCGTTCGGACGAAAATCAGAATTCAGGGCAATCAACGGCTTCGTTTGCATCGGTTTTCCTCTCTTGTGGATACGTCGTGTATCCGTTCGGTGTCAAACGCATCAGAGAGAAGCCGAAAAAACAACACGATCGGCAGCGGGCCGCATAGCGAAACCTCGACCATGTTCAGGAAAGAAATGCTTCCAGGCAAAGCGACCTAAAATGGACAACGTGCAAAACGGAAAACGCCTGCACGTTGCCTGTCTATTATTGTCAGTCGCGACATGTCCGGCGACGAAACCCGCCTATCCGTTCACCGGGAAGCCTTCCCTCCAGCCAAACACAGTCCGCCGGAGTGATGTCCATATCAACTGGCTTCGTTTCTCCTTGATAATGCGTAGCCTGCAACGCCACGAAAGAGGAATGTAAGTCATCGGCGAGTGTAGAGGAGAATCTCTGATAAGCAAGTACCTGAGATGCAAATTTTTATTTTGTGCCGCACTGTCACTGCTATCGCAACATGTTGTAGATGCATCAATCTACATTTGTAGCTGAATTAACTCGATGCTCTCATTAGTTATTTAACCTTGGAAAAGCCCCCTGAAAGCGCTGCTGAATTCGTATTAACTCGGCATCTTCGTTCCGCAAATTGGCCGTATGGGCCCCGCGCAACCCTTCGGAAGTTGAAATATGACGAATGTATGGATCGTTCCAGGGCCGACGCCAGTCTGAAAACGCTTGCATCGATTGTGCCGATATTTCCTTCTGGAATTACACCCTTTTCGCGACGCCGGTGATCCGCGGTATGCGCACTATTCGTTACAGATCAAAGTTATTTCAATGTAGCACAGTGCTGATCTGCACTGCTCTCATACAAGGTCTGCCTGCTTGTTTTGCCGATCTGACGGTGAATCGTCTCCCCCCTGTCACAGCAGCTACGATTGCTGCCATCGGTGACCCTGACCGACAAGCGCAAACCGTTGCAGAAGGCCTGCTGCAAGAAAAAAATGCATGGGAAAATTCGCCGCTTTATCCGCTTCCCGCGCCCGCCGATTGGAGCGAAATCTGGGATTGGCACCTGCTGCCGAACCGATTGATATATCGGCCGTATCTTGCGGGCGTTTACCAACCGCGTATGGCAGCAGTATTCAATGTTAACCGGCAAAGTCAATGGAAGTGGGATCTTTCAATCGGCGGCCGAATTGGTCTGGTCCGATATGGGTCGGGAAATGAGGTCATTCCGCAAGGTTGGCAACTCGACATCGAGGGTGCCGCTTTCCCCAGGCTCGCATCGCCGGGCCAAATTTTAGAGGCCACTGATTACCGTTTTGGCGTTCCGCTCTCGTATGGTTATGGCGTTTACCAGATGCAACTTGCCTATGAACACATTAGTTCGCACCTGGGAGACGAATGGGCAAAAAAACACGG
>DLCF01000136.1 GCA_002480485.1 Planctomycetaceae bacterium UBA7805 | reverse complement strand
GCGTGGTCGATGGTGCTTGGTGGATGTGGTATTCAATCCGAGGCAGTCTACGGTAAAACCAATGACCGAGGCATGGACATCGTCGATGGCAAAGTAAACCAGGGTGATGTGTTTCATACGATCTATTCCGCACTAGGAATTGATTCAACAGAATCATTTAACATTGGCGGCAAAGATGTGCCGATTGCCGAACCTGTGCATGAGCCAATTGAGGATTTGTTAGCATGAGCGACACGGACAATACATCGAAGACTGAAGATCAGCCCAGCGGTGCTGTCGCCATGACGGTGCAGGATAGTGCTGAACATGAAGTTGGTAAGCCACTGCTGCGTTGTTGCTTCGACGCCTCAGAAACGAAAATTTTCGCAGCAGGGCAGGATCGTCATATCTGGCAGATTGCACTCACGGGAGAAGCAAAAAAAGAAAACGTGACGCAAATTGAGGGACACGACGGTTGGGTGCTGGCCCTTGCACCAACTACCGACGGCGCCACGCTGCTAAGCGGTGGTACCGATGGGCAACTGATTTGGTGGTCCCTGGAGGGACAGACAGTACCTAAGGTCAGCAAGCGGATCAACGCGCATGATGGCTGGATACGCGACCTAACACTGAGTCCCGATCAAAAAATGCTGGCCACTGGTGGCAATGACGGAACTGTAAAACTCTGGGATGTAGCCGAGGCAAAGCTTCTCCAAACGATGAAGGGACACGAGCACCATATCTATCGAATTGCCTTCCATCCTGATGGCAAGCAATTGGTTTCAGGTGACTTAACGTGCCGCATCCAATGTTGGGATCTGGATTCTGGAAAACCAGCGACAGAGCTGAAAACACCAAGCTTGCATCGGATCGATAAAAATCACAATCTTCACCTCGGGGGTACCCGAGGACTGTGTTTCGACCGTGGCGGAAAATACCTGGCCGTGAGCGGTTTACGAGCAGCACCCAACTATCTCGGTGGCAACGTCCAACCGGGGAACGTGATTCTAGACTTCGGGACAGGTGAGATCCATCAAGAGCAAAAGACTAAAAATAATATTGAGACCGTTCCATGGGAATCTTTCTTCATGGGCGACGATACGCTCGCGGTGGCAATGGGCGGGAAGGCAGGCGGATACCTCATTTTCTGGAATCGAGACAAAGAAGATGAGTTTTATGCTCACAAATTGCCCGACGTCGCCCGCGACATGGCGGTGGATGCGAAGAAAAATCGTGTTGCCACAGCGCACGAAGACGGCAAACTACGCCTCAGTGCGCTCAAAATCGGCTGAATTGCCTCGTCACGGGGTTAGGCAAAAAATTAGCCGATCGTCTACAATGTTGACAGGACGCACCACGGATCGAGCCAGATCTCGTTTCGTGGCCTTCAATCATCTTTCTGCCGCTTCGGGAATCGAGGATCGTAACATGTCGCAATCGTCGCACACAGTTGATAACAAAGCGCCGCAAAAATCTCAGCAGGATCGTCGCCTTTTTCTGAAGACAGCCGGTGCGGCGGGAATCGCCACACTTACTCAAACAGGTACTTCACGGGCAAAGGATGTCAATGAAAAGATGACTGGCGCGGTTATCGGGTGTGGCGGCATCGCCAGCCACCTGCTCGGACAATTCATGGAATCGGATCGCTGTCAGTTTGCTGCGGTCTGCGATGTGGATACACGTCGCTCTGGCGAATTTGCCGATCGGATTGAAAAGCATCAAGGGAAGCGCCCCGATATTTACGGCGAATACGAGCGGGTCCTCGATCGGGCTGATATCGATTTTGTGATTGTTGCCACGCCAGATCACTGGCATGCCCCGATCACGATCGCTGCATGTCTGGCTGGAAAGGATGTCTACTGCGAAAAGCCGTGCTCGCACAATATTCTCGAGGGGCAGGAAATGGTACGTGCGCGCGATAAGCATAAAAGCGTCGTGCAAGTCGGCACCCAGACGCGGAGTGCGCCGCACATGCAAGCGGCCCGCGAATATGTGCGATCGGGTAAGCTCGGAGTGATCAGCAAAACACGCACTTTCAATCGCGGATTCTGGGGGCCCACCGGTTTTGGCAAGTGGGCAAATCAGAGTGCTCCGAAAGAAGTGAATTATGATCGCTGGCTAGGTCCGGCGCCCGATCGACCATTCAATCCCAAAAGATTCCATGGGTCGTTTCGTTGGTTTTACGATTACGCAGGGGGCATTTTAGGCGATTGGAATATCCACTTGCAGGACATTGTAATGTGGACTATGGATACACCGGATCCGGTGAGTGTTTCTGCATTCGGCGGAAAATACCTGATCGACGATGACCGGACGACTCCCGACACTTTGGAAGTGCTGTATGAATTCCCAGCGGTGGGTGATCGCCCGCCACTGATTCATAACTATTCGGCAGTTCTGGCCCTGACGCCTTACAATCATAACGCACACACCGGTGTAGGAATCGAATTCACCGGATCCGATGGTCAGCTATATACCAATTGGGACGATGGTTGGTTTGTGACTGGGTCCCCCAAAGATTTCCGCAAACCCGAGCCATGGCATGAAGTCAAAGAAAAGCGGATCGACGACGAAATTCATACCGGCTCGCGACAATCGTATGGATTGCATGCTAATAACTTCATGGACTGTATCATTAGTCGCGAAAGTCCTGCAGCATCGATCGAGAAACATAACAAAACCTGCACGGCGATCCATCTGGGTAACATTTCCTACCGCGTGGGACGCCGACTTTACTGGGATCCGGTTAATATCGTGTGCTTCAAGGATCGAGCCATGACCATACCTGATGAGGAAGCCAACCAACTGCTTGGCCGAGAGTACCGTAAGGGTTATGAGTTGCCACGGGCCTAAGTAGATACCGGACGTCCTCTGAACGCAGATCCTCGGCACGAGGGCTGCTTCATTCGCAGCATGCCGATGCAGGGAGATCTTTGATTTCCACGTTGCGGAAGAAGATCTCTGCGGCCTCGATCTCCAGTAGGATGCGGCCCTTAGTTAGGGGCGCAAACCACTTTTGGTTTCCTACACCTTCCACCGGCTGCTGAATATTCTTGCATTTCGCAACTAGTTTTCCATTTAACCAGTGTTCAGAGGAATCGCCCCGGCAAACGATCTCAATTTGATTCCAGTCCGGTTGTTCCCACTGACCGCGGTGTGCCAGATGTGTGATGCCCGCTTGATGGCCATGCATCTGTTCTACGCCTCCATCTTCGCGCAACATGAAAGTAGGCTTCCGCTCATTTTGTGTCTTCGGATCAACCCACGTGTCATACTGCAGGTTACCTACCGTCACGATGTCACCGATGTTGGTCTTTTCGACCTGATACTGCATCGCCCGAGGCCAGACCCAATCTCGACCCACGTGATGGTAATAAATGCCTGCATCACGCAGAATTTCAAAACGTGGCTTGAACTTTTTCTCTCCCCATTTGTATTGCACCTTCAGGTGATAGTCGCTGTATTCCTTATCGGTCCCGATATACCCCTGCACGACCTGATCACCATGGGTCGCATGCTTGTAAAGATGAATCAGACCATTCTCAATCGTAATGATCTTATCCGGATCACTGTCCCGACCGTGTTTTTGCAAAAAAGTGTACCAACCATCAAGATTCTTCCCGTTGAAAAGCGCTCGGAATCCACCTTCCGTTTGTCCGTTAGCCTGAACCGACTTGTCAGCCTCATCAGCGACAACCTGAAGTGGGGATGCAACGGCGGAAATCGTTCCCAGAATGCAGAAAAAGTGGAGTAAAATGCAGCGGGCCGGCTGATTCATTGCGTATTCCATTCGAGAGCCAGTTTGAGGGGAAATGCTTGGTGTTGAGGGCAGATTGTATCAATTCAATCGTCAAAAAACTAGCGAAGCACCGGGGCGTCGCTGTAATCGGTTTAAAAAAATCGGTCTGTTCTTCACGCGAGCCGAATGGCATGCCAAAATAGGAATAGCCTCTCACGCTTCGTTCATAATTTTCTGCCAAGGGTCCGTAACAAATGTGTGGTATTGCCGGTGCCATTTGGCTCCAAAATGGTGTTCCATTGTCTGAAGACGTGTTGCGACAGATGGCCAAGGTCATCGAACATCGTGGGCCTGATGGGGAAGGTTTTCACTATGAACAAAGTTCTTCTGGTGGTGTGGCTCTTGCGCACCGTCGTTTGAGCATTATCGACCTGGCTGGCGGCAAGCAGCCGATGTGCAATGAGGATGAGACAATCTGGATTACCTTTAACGGAGAAATTTATAACTATCGAGAACTGCGAGGCGAGCTTCGAAAACAGGGGCATCAATTCCGCACCGATTCGGACACCGAAACTATCGTCCATCTATACGAAGAGCGCGGCATGGACTTTCTGACCGACCTGAGGGGAATGTTTGCCTTTGCACTCTGGGATCGACCCCGCGGGCGTTTGATTCTCGCTCGTGACCGTTTAGGCCAAAAACCTCTCATCTATCGCAGAGAAAATAACCGTCTGTTATTTGCCAGCGAAATCAAATCAATCCTCCAAGTGCCGGGAGTCCCCCGCGAAGTGAATCCCGATGCATTGAGTGAGTATTTGACCTATCTGTATGTTCCTCAGCCCCGGACCATGTATGCGGGCATTGAAAAATTACCGCCGGCTCATTATGCAGTTTATGAAAAAGGTGATTTAAGAATCAAACGCTACTGGAACCTTGATTTGAATCGAAAAATCGCCCGATCCTTTGAGGATGTCGGCGAAGAACTCAACGCTCAACTTGACGATGCGGTCCGATTACGACTTCGAAGTGATGTGCCTCTCGGCGCTTTTCTCTCGGGAGGCATCGATTCGACGGTGATTGTTGGCCTGATGCAACGCCATGCGGCCCAGGCGACGAAAACCTATACAATCGGATTTCCCATCTCCGAATTTGATGAAACTGCCGATGCGAAATTAATTGCTGAACACCTCCAAACCGATCATCACACATTTGTTGTCAATCCTGATTCTCTCGCGGTGCTGCCCTCGCTAACCTGGCACTATGATGAGCCCTTCGGTGACAGTTCGATGCTGCCCACCTACTACGTCTCTGAGGTGACGCGAAGACATGTGAAAGTAGCGCTGACTGGTGACGGTGGAGATGAATTATTTGGAGGTTACACGCGGTACCAGACGGTTCATAAATTGGGTCGCCTTGATAAGTTTCCTCGCGTTGTTCGCCGACTTCTTGGAAACGGGCTTTGGGATCTGCTTCCTACGCCGCATAAGCAGGATGCCTTTTTACGAAAACTGCGCGATCGGATGCGGATTCTACGCAAGGAACCGCCGGAACGATTCGTCCGTTGGGTCACTCAATTCACGGCGACCACACGTGATTCGCTTTTTACATCGGATTTTAGAGCGCGTTTGGGTAATGACGATGCCGAACACGTTTTTGTTGATGCAATGCATAACTGTCGCCACCGCAGTGCCGGCACACGGGCCATGCTCACCGATCTTCAGACCTACTTGCCGGATGACTTGCTGGTAAAGGTCGACATTGCCAGCATGGCTCACGCGCTCGAGTGTCGAAGCCCCTTCCTTGATCACCACGTGGTGGAGTTGGCAACTGCACTGCC
>DLCF01000094.1 GCA_002480485.1 Planctomycetaceae bacterium UBA7805 | reverse complement strand
GGCAAATGGGAGAAGTTCATCTTCCCGTCTTTGCCATGGATACGTTTCCAGAAATTCCGGATCCACCGGGCCCCGCAGTACCTGAACCGGGCACCTTTATGTTCGGTCTATTGGGGCTCCTCATGGCGACCGCATTCCCGACTCGTTCTCGTCGCCGTCGCAAGTAGTTGGCTTTAAAATCACTCGGTGTTTGTTGCTGCGCTGAGAAGAAACCGAATCCAAGTCTACATTAAGTTGCTTGGCATTATCGATTGACCGCGCAATGATTGTCGCCCGTTCTAACTCGTCATTTGACAGTTTGCGTTTTACGGGTGAGGATAACACGCCTAATTAAGAGACTCGTTAAATAGGAAATGGTGAGGCAGATATGAGTGTAAATAGCCAGGGTCGTCTCGGTAGCGGATCGTTTCCATTAAGTTTGATAGCGATGATTGTATTGTTGCCTGCACCACTACACGCATCGCCCTCACTCGATCGCACAAGTTTGCCGATTGCTGATCCGAAGCCAAAAAAGGTATACCAACGCCTACCGTCAGACGTGCCACTTCCGATTCCCTTCCAGGTCACCCCACCCAAAGGTGCCCCGAATATCTTGATCATTCTCCTGGATGACATCGGGTTTGGTGCGCCCTCCCCATTCGGAGGTTCAATCGAGATGCCCACTCTTCAACGATTGGCAAACGGTGGCCTTCGCTACAATCGGTTTCATACGATTGCTCTCTGCGCGCCCACGAGAGCGGCACTCAAGGCTGGTCGTAATCATCATCGGTTGAACATGGGCTCGATACCAGAGATTGCCACCGGTTATGCAGGCAATACGACAGTGGTACCAAATTATGCGCAGCCATTGGCAGAAATCCTTCGCTTGAACGGTTACAACACTGCTGCCCTTGGTAAGTGGCATGAAACACCGGGGCGTGAAACGACGGCAGCAGGTCCTCAGGATCGATGGCCGACCAGGCAAGGATTTGAAAAATTTTATGGATTCATAGGCGCTGAAGAGAATATGTATGAGCCAACCGTTCACGATGGCGTCACAGCCATCGATGTATCTGATCGGGAAAATTACCATTTTATTGAAGACATGACCGACGAGGCGATCGCTTGGCTGCGTCAGCAGCATAGCCTCAAACCTGAAAAGCCGTTCTTTATGTACTACGCGTCACCCGGCGCGCACGCCCCCCATCACGCCCCGAAGAAGTGGATCGAAAAATATAAGGGACGGTTTGATAAGGGGTGGGATCAAATTCGCGAAGAGACGCTAGAGAATATGATTAAGGCCGGCGTGGTTCCTAAGGACACTCAGTTAGCCGAAAAGCCGGCTAGCGTGCCCGATTGGGATGATTTGAGCGACGAACAGAAAAAGATTTTCGCTCGTCAAGCCGAAGTGTTTGCCGCATATTGCGAGTACTCTGACTTTGAAGTCGGGCGTTTAATTGATGCCATTGCCGGATTGGGTGAGCTCGATAACACGTTGATCTTCTATATCAGTGGTGACAACGGAACCAGCGCGGAGGGAGATCAAACAGGAAACTGGAATTGGAATAAATACCTTAATGGCGTACCAGAAACAGTAGAGGAGCAGCTCGCCCACCTCGATGCATGGGGCGATAAAAACACCTACCCTCACATGTCGGTCGGTTGGGCAATTGCATTTGATACACCGTTTGCATTTACGAAACAGGTGGCGGGAGATTTTGGTGGTACACGCAATGGAACGGTTGTTCACTGGCCTGCAGGCTTCAAGGCAAAAGGCGAAATACGACGTCAGTTTGCGCATGTCGTGGATGTTGTTCCGACGGTTCTGGAGGCGACCGGAATTCCAGCTCCCACTGAAGTGCATGGCATCGACCAAATCCCAATGCAAGGGACCAGCTTAGTCTATTCGTTTGACCAGGCCAGTGCTCCCGAGCGACATCGGGTCCAATATTTTGAGGTGGTTGGGAACCGAGGGATTTATGAAGATGGATGGCTTGCTCGGTGTACGGTAAAACTCCCCTGGGAAACAAAGGCGATGCATAGCATTGCTAAAGATGATGGCTGGCAGCTCTATGACACCCGACAAGATTTTAGCCTGAGAAATAACTTGGCCGAAAAATATCCGGAACGTTTGCAGGCGATGAAACAACTTTTTATGCAACAAGCTGTCGAAAATCAGGTCCTCCCTCTTGATGATCGGTTACTGGAGCGACTTCTTCCTGAGGTTGCTGGTCGGCCGACGATGATGGGCGATCGCACACGGCTGGAACTTTTTCCGGGCACGATCGGACTTGTTGAGGACGCAATTTTGAACGTAAAAAATACCTCGAGCGCAATTACTTCAATTATTCGCGTTCCTAGCAAAAAATCTGTCAATGGAGTTATATTCGCGCAAGGGGGTAGATTCGGCGGCTGGGCACTCTACGTCGAGGACTCGAAACCAGGTTTTGCTTATAATTATGTCGGTGATGTTTTTGAATTAAGAAGTGATCGCACGCTACCAGAGGGCGAGTCGACGATAGTGTGCCAAGTTGATTACGATGGCGGTGGAAAAGGGAAGGGTGCAACAACGCGGTTAATGATCAACGGAGAAGTTGTTGCAGAGGGTAAGCTCGCCGCTACGGTAGCCTCAAGATTTGCGGTCGATGAAGGATCGGATGTCGGCATGGACCGCGGCTCGCCGGTGCTTAAGCGCACGATTGGCCAATCGCGATACGATGCATTTGACGGCCAAATTGAGCGGGTTATCCTTGAGGTTCAGCCTGAACAGAGTCCCTAATTCCCGGTGCCTTTCGCATTTTTCTGCATCGATTTTTGTAGACGCAGAGGCAATTCGCACGGTATAATCGGTGCTACATTTCCACGCAAAAGCGTCCAGGGGACTCATGCAACGCTTTACCAATTTACCGACTTTGGTCGGCGGGATCGCTCTCTGCCTGTTCCTATTCGTACAGGGGATCTATCCGTCAGATAACGGGGTGGTTTTCGGGGAAGATGCACCTCAAGATTCTCAGCACACCAATTCCGCGGGCTATGACGGGAAAAAGATCGTATATCGAGAAGATATCGTTTATGGCCGTGTTCATGGCGCGGGCCTACTTGCCGATATCGCCTATCCCGAGCCGGCCGATCCGCTTCCTGTAATCCTGTCGGTCCACGGTGGCCGGTGGCAGGGTGGCCATAAGCGGGATGCATCCGCAATCGACGTCCGCGAATGGGCGAGTTGGGGATTTTTTGCGATGTCAATCGACTATCGCCTGGTAGGGGTCTCGCCGGCTCCAGCATGTTACCAAGACTTACAATGCGCCATTCGGTATTTGCATGCTCATCAAAAACAACTCAATATTGACCCATCTAGGATTTATTTAATCGGTCAATCTGCGGGTGGCCACCTAGTGACACTTGCAGCAACATTGGGAGATGGCCCCTTTCGGCGAACTGGGGGCTGGAAAGACGCATCCAATGAAATTGCTGGCATTATAAGTGTAGCGGCAAACTATGAGCTGAATTCGCTCAGCTGGGGTAAAATTTGGAACCCTTCTGCTGGTGATCCTGAGTTGGCTCGCCACTTGGCGTCACCTGTTAATCACGTTCGCAAAGAACTTGTTCCGATTCTAATTATACATTCCGATAACGACCAATCTGTCCCAATCGAGAATGCCCTCTTGATGGTTGATTCGCTGAAAGAGGTCGGCGCCGACTATGTTTTTCATCGTTATTCGTCAGCAGGACATATGGGCATCACCGAAGAGGTCAAGAAAAAAAGTCGAAATTTCATCAATCGATATAACACAAAAACGACAACCAACTAAGCGAAGATTTCATTCTTTAGGGGAGGAAAGCTAATGCGTTTCTTGACATTTATTTGCTGCCTGATGGCTACGTCTGTCGGTCATGCCGCTTGGTACCAAAAAACTGACGGCGTGATTGTCGACCCGATTCTCGATACGGCCGGCGCGATTCTCTCGTATACAGGACCGAACCTTCAACCCGGGGCGATGTTAGATGGAGAAGACCTTTCCTCCGCTGATCTTGTGGACGCTGACCTTGAGGGATCTGCGATGTCGAATATCAATTTAAGTGGGACAAAAATGTGGCGATCCGACTTTCGGCAAGCCAATCTGACAAACGGAGATCTCTCTGGAGCATTTCTTTTTCGATCAGATTTACGTGGTGCCGATATGAGTGGTGCCGTACTACCGAGTGCCGATTTTCAGGAGGTAAATCTTGAAGGAGCCACGCTGAATTCGAGCAACTTCCAGGATGTGAAGCTTTGGTATTCGAATATGCGAGACACTCATATCCGGAATAGTGATTTTAGTGGTGCAAAGCTGGGAAATGCTGACCTGCTTGGATCAGATTTGACCGATACGAATCTCGCGTCAGCTAAAGTTTATCGTACGGTTTTTCATTACGCAAACATCAGTGGTACAGACTTAACGAACCTCGAATTTTACGCAGATGCGGAATGGGCGAATGCTTTCTACTACACTGATAACGAACCGATCTGGGGGGCAAACATGGATCCAACGTTCCGCGCGAGTGCCGGGATTGTTGCTTTATCGCCCGGCAGTTCCCCGCTATACCCCGTTCCCGAGCCCGGGACTAATTTGTTAATCCTTATCGCTTGCTTTGGATTCGCGGGGTTGATGCAAAGGCTCTCACGCTGCAGTTCTAAATCGCTGAGGAAATGCCTCTGATGCGATTACGATCATCGGGAAGCCATAGAGTTGCAGTTAGTTCGCTGTTATGCGCGGCTGTAATGTTGCTGACTCCAGCACTGATTGAAGCGGAAAGAGCAGATCTCAATGTTTATTTGAGATTAAAGGCCAAATTAGACAAGATACGCGCGATTGACACGCATGATCACTTAAGGGCATTTAATAAAATCCCTGATCGTGTCGAGACCCCCGAGGGGCGCGGGATAAATCTGTATAGTATCTGGGCCCATAGTTATCTTACGCGTACCACAAAAATCACGCCTTGGCCCGCAAACGGTCAATTTGACACGTGGTGGAAACACGCACAGCATAATTTCGATGATGCCCGTGCAACCAGTTTTTATCGCTATTTGTTGCCAGCTTTCCGCGACCTGTACGGTGTTGATTTTGATGCAATCACGAAGCATCAGGCGAATGATCTTAATCGTCGGATATTTGAAAATTATAAGAATGATCGATGGCTGATTGATGTAATTGTTGAACGAGCGAATATTGAACTGATGTTTATAGATCCTTACTGGAACCGTCTGCAATTTGCCCGTGATTACAAATTTTCCGTTCCGGTGCTAAACGTCACAACATTATTGAGTGCGAGCCATCCTGCCCGCACTCCGTCGCGACGTGATAGTCCATTTGTTTACGCTGAGCGTAACAATATGTCCATTGATACATTCGACGAATTTCTAGTTGTGATTGAACGGATCTTTCAAGATGCATTGGCTGCAGACGCAATTTGTTTGAAAAGCACACAAGCATATCTTCGTTCTCTTCGGTACGTAAAAACACCGAAAAATGTTGCTGCCGCTACGTTTGGGCGTAGACCCGAGGATGTGTCTGCGGAGGAACAAAAACAGTTTGAAGATTTCATGTTCTGGTACATATGCAGCCTAAGTGCCAGATATCAATTGCCGTTTCAAGTACACACCGGTGATGCTCGAGTGCAGGGTTCAAGCCCGATGTTGCTGGTGAATGTGATTGAGCAAAACCCGGATACAAAGTTCATCCTTTTTCACGGCGGTTACCCATGGGTTGGGGAAACCGGAGCAATTGCCATGAAACACAGCAACGTTTGGATCGATTCGTGCTGGTTGCCAACGCTTAGCTATACGATGGCTAAACGAGCATTCCAGGAATGGCTAGATGCAGTTCCATCCGATCGCATAATGTGGGGGGCTGACACGGTCGATGCGGAGGGCATTTATGGAGCAACCGAAACCACTCGTCGCTGCTTGGCAGAAGCGCTTGCGGAAAAGGTAGAGCGAGGTGAATTAAGTGAATCTGTCGCAAATCAAATTGGTCAACAGATTCTTCGAGATAACGCACTGAAGCTTTTTCCTCGACTAAATCGAATGCTTTGGCGTTAATTCAATGCCTGGCCAGCGATGGCCATCACGGGATTTAGGCTTGGCCACGAAAAATGCTACGTGCGTCGCCCTGTTTTTGAGTCGTGGATATAATCGCTGAGGAAAAATTCAAATATTAGAGCCGATTGTATCGCGAGTAGAATGGAGCGGGTTGTCGATTGAATCCAAAGGCCCTTTCTAGCCGGTAAAAGTTGCGATACGCCACCTCGAACGACTCAATGGTCATAATCAAATGAAGCACTTGGGCAATTCTGCTTCAGAAATGACATGATTTCTGCGGCTTCCAGCGATGGCAGGGGCCGGTCACGCTGGAGCGACCTGGTTTACCGTAATGTCATTAACAGCTGGGTCACCGGGTTTTTCCTTCACCTTTGAAATGTATAATAAGGCTATGTTTCGTAAAGTATTACACAGCAAAATTCACCAAGCCGTGGTGACCGAGGCGCGACCCGATTATCAGGGATCGCTGACTATCGATGCCAATTTGTTGGATCAATGTGGCATGCGCGCGCATGATGCTATTTTGGTTGCAAACTGTGAGACGGGTGCGCGGTTTGAAACTTATATTTTCTCGGGTGACCGCGGTTCCGGAGTGATCGGTGTTAACGGTGCGGCAGCACATCTCGCTAAACCTGGCCATCGGATTATTATCATTCATTGGGCATACCTGGATGCAAAAGAGGCGGAATCGCATACACCAAGTGTATTGTTAATGAATTCGGATAATACGATTCGAGAAATAGTGCACCACGATCTGGACCGCGTTTAGATCACTTTGCCTCTTGTCTGTCAATAATCAAGCTGCCGGTCGCTTTGCACGATCCTTCGTGACCAGACATGTTGCTCTGTAGCCGTATCACGCGTAGCAAGTTGTTTGTTCCGTATTGCGGCGGGATGGATAGCAGAGTGGCATAGGTTAAAAATGCTTGGCACATTTTTGCAATAAATGTTATCGATCGTGTTGATCGGTAGCCTTATTGTGCGTGGCGATCCTCCTGACGATGGCACTATAGTCAAACGAACGCAAAACGAAACGAATGGACAATTCGTAGCACCGAGAAAATTGTCGCGACTATTGTATGGTTGAATGACGGTAAGCGAATCAAGTGGATCATTCCGAGTGCGTGTTGTCGGTCTTTGCTTTTCTAATCTAACCGTCTTGTACCAAGGATATACCACTGCCTCGGTAGCTGAATAACGCAAATACAATAAAGAGAAAAAGAAAAAGCTCAACCATCCAGAAAAAAAATAGGGTTGGAACTCCGTGCTGCGTCAAGCCTGCGAAGCCGGTGGCAGCTATGCCCATACCGATGGCGTATGCGAGGCACATCACGGGCCAGTAGGTCGGGTGTCTATTGGGTCCCACTAATTCAAGAGTTCGGATAGATGCCATTGATACGGTACCGCCTACCCATATTGCGAAAAAAAATGACGCAACAGAAACGAGCTGAGCTGAGTTTGCTATGAGAATTATGCTGTTACCGCCCAGGCCGAGCGCTGCAAGAATCACAATCGAAGAGAGTGATCCAAAGCGGTGTGCGACAATTCCCCCTAGTCCCGCGCCTATTCCGAGTCCGGCTGCGAAATAGGTAAAAAGTGCGCTGGCAACCGGCGGTGCAGCATTGAGTGACCGGACAAGGTAGTCGGATAAGAATAGCGCGTCGGGTATCATACTGACGCCTGCTACCGCGTACGCGATAATGAAGAAGGTATAAGGGCCGCGGGCTTGAGGGTCGAGGCGTTGCCAATTCATTTGTTGGACATCAGTTGTTCCCCTTATATGCCGAAATGCGAATGGACCGGCGAGTGCCAAACATATTAGACCCATAAAACCACAGCAGATCCATTCTGCACTTGGCCCTAGATGGGCAATGAGGGGGAAAACAAGACTTGGAAAGAATGCAAAACCCATGCCGGCAATCGTAATGCCGCCTGCCATCGTTCGATGAGAGGCAGGGACGTTCGTCATTACGCCGCCTGGTAACAGGGCCATGATCAGTGCACCTGCCAGGCCTTGAATGAACCGCAAAAAGGCGAACCAGACGAACCCAAGATCCCAGGCGCATGCAAATAAGGAAGCTACGCCTATCGCCATTGCGAACACGAGGATAGTTTGCCGGGGCAATTTCTGACTGATCGGCAAGGAGAGTAGCATGCCCCCAAAACCGCCCCAGAAATTTGCTGAGCCTAACCACGCCGCCTCTGGTACGGACGTCCAATCAGCGTGCACTAGTGTAGGTACGATTGGCGTGTAGGCAAACCTTAGTAGGCCGGTGCCCAGGCCGATTCCCGCAAATCCGGCAAGCGAAGGATACCAAAAACCCGTGCCGTTAGCGTTGGTGGCCATAATCCGTAGATGTTTGGAAAGTCGTTACCCACAATTGAAACGCCTATTTTAGGATAAATGTCTAAAGCGTAAACCGCCGTGAAAAGCCACGCGCAGTTGGGCACGCTGGTGCATCAATTCTGGTGTTCGCCATAGCAGCAAAAGAAATCGTCCACCATTGCCGATTCCGCTGAGGTTGAGACGACGCGTTCAACGCGTATTGCGTCGGCGACG
>DLCF01000128.1 GCA_002480485.1 Planctomycetaceae bacterium UBA7805 | reverse complement strand
ATCCGTTCTGAATGGGGCATGGTCCACAACAGGCGATGTGACGATTGTTCCTGACACCGGTGGAGGGACAGTCCTAAGGCTGGCACCAATCGGAAACGCTTCGAGCCGCATCGAACAGATTATTCGTGGGCTCCGACCCGAGACCTTGTATACCTTTGCCGCCCAGGTTCGAACTGAAGGTGACGCGATCTGGGCCTCCTTCGGCGTCGATCATGGCACCCAACTGCCGAAAACAAACGCCGCCTTTGGAGATCAATGGCAAGAGAAACGATTCATTTTTTATACCGACTCCGATAGCACCGAAGTGCGACTCTTCCTAGAGGCTTATCAGGGCCAAACCGGGCAGGTCTTTTTTGATGACATTCGCATCTTTGAGGGAACACTGCCGCTTCCACTACCTCCGGTAGGAACCGAGTGGGTCGAACCGCCTGAACTCCCAGTCTTGGTGGCCGCCGGTGACGAGATGATTGCCAACCCTGATTTTTCTGCGGGCATGGAAAATTGGGTCAGCGATCACACCGATTGGCAGCATGATGAGGCGGGCGGACGCATCACGCTGCTGGCTACCCCCGAAGAGTCCGCAAGGTCCGTTCAAGATATTCCCTTCGCGCTCGCACCTGACACGAGCTACACGCTGCGAGCCACGGTCACGGCCGATGGAAGCGGGGGCACGATTGCCGTTCGGGATCGGATAGATTTGGACGCGGCGGTGCAGGTTGCTGAGGGCGAGAGCCAGGACATCGAAATCACCTTTAATACGGGAAGCGATTACCGGTTCGTTCGCGTGGTCCTTGAGCAGTACAAAGGATCAGGGGGCACACTCACGGTGGAAAATGTTTCACTCCTCGCTCAAGGTGGCGAGTGGCTGGACACTCCTCAACCGAACCCAGCGCCGACCACCGAGGTGCTGTATGACAATTTTGAGAACGGACTGGATCCGTCCGCTTGGCTAGTGGTCGATAAGGCTTGGGGCGGGGACAACGGCGGACTGACGCCGGAAAATGTGGAGATCGAAAATGGTGTGTTATTGCTACACGCTCATGGCGATCTCTATGAGGGTGAAGTGGTCGGCCACAATGACCGCACAACTCGAGTTGGTGCAGGAATAGCAACGCGAGAGTACTATGCCTCCGGGAGCTATGAAGTGAACGCGCGGATTCCCGAAGCAAGCGGTGCCGCGTCCGCATTTTGGACATTCCACTACGTGGAACACTTTCCTAGCGAAGAGGAGTATTGGCAGGAGCCGAGCCGCGTACGTAATTCAGAAATAGATTGGGAATTTCCGACCGCTCTACAAAACGGAGAGTCAAACGATCCGATCAGTTTCGACAACGCACGGGTCAATAGTTGGGGTGGAAAGCTCGGGGGCGAGGGCGCACATCATCCGGGACGCGTTGAAATCATCAACGATGGACAATTCCATACCTATGGAATTGACTGGCACAGTGGTGGAGATGGAGAGCTACCCAGAGTGATCTGGACAATCGACGGTGAGGAGGTTTATCGGCATGAAGGCGCCCTGTTTGGGCAAGATAATATCCCGTCTCAGGCCTCCCGATTCTGGCTCGGCATCTGGTTCCCAGCAGCCGGGTACAAAGAACAACTCGATGGCCAATACGTCGATCGAGTCGGCTGGGCGGGCGATCCAGATTTCTCGGAGGCGACACTTGAAATTGATTGGGTGCGGATCACTCCATTTAACGAGCCCAACGACCGCTGGGAAAGCGAAACCTGGCCCAACGGCTGGTATGCCTTACCAAACGAATATCCAAGCGTAACCGGATCGTATCAGACGGCAGCAGAAAATCATGAACGAGATCGACTGGCGATCGATAATGCTTTAGTCGATTGGCCTAGCGAAGCAGAGTAGAAAATTGTTGGCGGGCTAGATTTTACCGACGCGCGGTGACCGGAACCCAGGGTTGGGGGTCGGGACCGACGTAGCGTGATCTCGGACGGATTAGTCGGTTGTTGTCCATCTGCTCTATCACATGAGAGGCCCAACCAGTGACTCGGCTTACAACGAACAGGGGCGTGTAGATCGACACGTCGAGTCCCATATAGTGATAGAGTCGGGCGCTCGGCCAATCAAGATTCGGAGGCAATCCTTTTTCTTCCACCACGATGCGCTCGATCACCTCCGCCATTGCTTCTATCGCTTCATGGCCGGTTTCGACGGACAACTCTTGACACAAAGGTTTGAGGAATCGCGCGCGAGGATCTCCTTCTTTGTAGACCCGGTGCCCGAATCCCATGATTCTTCTTTTTTCAGCAAGCGCCGTGCGAATCCAACTTTCTGCATTCTCAACCGTGCCGACTTCCTCAAGCACTTCCATCACCCGCTCGTTCGCACCACCATGTAACGGGCCCTTCAGTGCCCCGATTGCACCGGCAATCGATGAGTGCAGATCGGAAAGCGTTGACGTGATAACTCGCCCAGTAAAGGTCGAGGCGTTGAATTCATGCTCCGCATACAAGGTAAGCGACACGTCCATGCAACGTTCCAATTGTGGCGACGGCTGTTCGCCACGAAGCATCCAGAGCAGATTGGCGGCAAACGACTTTTGAGGATCGGGTTCGATCGGTTCGTGCCCCTGCTGCAGCCTGTGCTGCGCGGCAAGCACTGTCGGAAACTGCGCCATCAGTCGCTCTGCCTTCCGTACCTGGGCTTCACCGCTGGTGTCATCAGCTTCCGCATCAAAGTGGGCAAGTGCGCTAGCTGCGGTCCGCAGAAAATCCATGATCGAAGTATCGCGGGGTACCGATCGCATGAAATTGATAATTTCATCCTGAAGGGGAGCAGCGGCGGCGAGACGCTGACAAAAATCTTGCAACGCAGCAGCAGTCGGTAGACTGCCGTGCAGTAGCAGGTAGGCCACCTCCTCAAATGATGCCTCACGGGCGAGATCTTCGATCGCGTAGCCGCGATAACGAAGTCCCGATCCACCGGCAATTGTGCTAATGGCTGTCTCTCCGGCGATCACTCCCTCTAAACCAGGATGGTAAGCAGCTTCACTCATTTTTTATTTACCTCGATTTTTTGGCTAATTCAATTATTCCTCGACCAGTAAACGCCAATTCGTTCACTCGGCGGTTGCCGACGGGTCGTAGTCGAGTAGTTCATAAAGCTGGTCGCGAGTCTGCATTAGGTCAAGCAACTCTTCCTGCGTTCCCGCATCCGCAATCACAGCCAACGCGGCTTCGATCGCCTTCATAGCTACCCGAAGTAGAGTGACCGGATAGAGTACAACCGCAAAACCGATTGCAGCGAGTTCCTGGTGCGAAAGTAGCGGACTTGTCCCAAACTCGGTCATATTAGCAATTAAAGGCACATCAATCGCCTTCGCAAACTGGGCAAATTCTTCCGCCGATTTCAATGCTTCAGGAAAAATCCAGTCCGCACCCGCCTCGACATAGCGTTCTGCACGAAAAATAGCGTTGTCCAGACCGTCGGTCGCGCGCGCATCAGTCCGCCCAATCAAAATCAGGTCAGTGTTGCGACGGGCTCTGGCCGCTTCAGAGATAGAGTGGCACATTTCCTCTACCGGCACAACTTGCTTGCCCTCTAGATGTCCGCAGCGTTTGGGAAAGGTTTGATCCTCCAACTGAATGGCGGCTGCCCCTGCTGCCTCCAACTGTATGACGCATTCACTTACCCGACCAAAACCGGTATCTGCATCCACGATCACAGGTAAATTCGACGCTAGACATAGCCGCTCTGCCTGGCCTGCCAATTGCTCAAGCGAAAACAGACCGGTGTCCGGTAGGGCCAGCGACGCCGCTGAAAACGCAGCGCCTGAGAGATAAATTGCTGAGTATCCGGCTTGTTCGGCTAACGGCGCGCAGAGTGGAAACGGAGCGCCGGGCACTTGGAGCGTTGCATCCACAACTAGTTGACGAAGTTTTCGGCCAGGTGAATTATCCAAAAGTTAGCTCCCTGTTGTTTGCTATCGGAAGATCGGTCGTGTTGAAAGGGCTCAATACGATTTCAGTCCCGTTAGCCATAACCCATATTTTCCAGATCGCTTTCACTAAACCCGTGGTGGTGTCCCAACTCGTGCAGCAGCGTGATGCGGATCTGTCGACGAAGTTCATCACTCGATAATCCCTCAGTACTTCCGGCGGCTAGACGAATGATCCCCTCGCGGTAGATAGTAACGACATCGGGCAGGCTCGGTCGGTCCTCAATCGTCCGCTGATCAAGAGGGACACCACTGTATACCCCGCACAAATTGGAGTCCGCCGTTAGGCCAAGCTCTTTGATGACTTGTTGAGACGGGTAATCCTCGACGTGCAGCGGAACCTTTTCTAGTAACGCGTGGACGCTCTGCGGCAACTCAGAGAGCACTTCTTCCAAATGACAATCAAAGAGGTCGCGAAGTTTTGTATCCACGATGGTTTCGACCGCAGTTTTTTATAGTTGATTGAATGATGCACAGGGATGACGAATAGTGACCAAGCATAGAGACAAAAGGGTCACTCTGGCCAGCCACCCCCAGGGTGAATAAAATCAATCTGGCACCATGTGGCACTACGACTAGCGATGCGGTTCGCACTCTGACGCCACGACATTGCGGACATGAATTGATAATGCAATCCCGCTCTTACATGCCGGCCCATCGCGGACTTGAATGGTTGCTCGTAACGTTAATTTTTCTTCTCTTCGCCTCGCAAATTCCCCCGGGAGTCAACGAACCGAACTACTTGGCTAAGGCCCGGCATTACTGGGACCCAGCCTGGTGCCCTCATGACTTTTTTCTGAATTCCGCCGACGCCCATGCGTCATTCTATTTCGCCTTCGGCTGGCCGCTGCTTTATTTGCCCATGGGCACTTACGCATGGATCGGTCGCATGCTGACCTCGGCTCTACTTGCGTTCGGGTGGATAAAGCTTACCTCTTCTTTGACACAAAGATCCGGTATGGCAATGGTTGGTGCGGTGATCATGCTCGGACTGAATACTTTTTTTCAAGCAGCCGGGGAGTGGGTCGCAGGCGGTTTTGAAGGTAAAGGAATCGCTTATGCATTTATTTTCTGGGCGCTCGCCGAGATCCTGCAAAACCGTTGGAATCGCGGCTGGATTCTATTCGGTGTCGCCAGCATCTTCCACGTTGTTGTCGGAGCGTGGGCGTGTGTTGCAGCGACAATTGGATGGTTTCTACTGGGAAGTCATAGTGATCGACCAACAGTACGAAGTCAAATCGGGGCAATTGTCGGTGGCTTTGTAATTTCATGCTTTGGCCTTGTGCCGGGACTGCAACTCCGCGGTCAGGCAACTTCGGTAGAAGCGGCAACTGCAGCCCAAATCCAGGTTTTCGAGCGACTACCCCATCATCTTAATCCTGCACAATTTTTTTTCCGCACAGATTTTCCTTTCCTCACGCCGGATGCGATAGGTTTTCTAGGTCTTTGTCTGATCTGGATCGTCATGGCACAGCGACAGAAACGCCTTGCAACATTGCATCGCCTGGACAGTTTTACCGCGGGCGTGGTGGCGATTGCGGCTGTCGGAATCTGCCTAGGCTTTGTTACACAGCATCGCCCCGAACTGTCAGCAAGAATCTTACAATTCTATTGGTTTCGTCTGGCAGATGTGATGGTTCCTGTTGCAGTGGCGTTAGCCATTGTATCGCACCTGAGCAGGGAAATTCTTTTGAAACATACGCCTGTGCGCGTTGCGATCGTGCTCGGTACAATCTGCGTCTTAATTTGGCCCCTCACCAAACTCTATCAGGCCGGTGGAATCCCTCCGGCTGATCGAAAATTCACGGCGTTGCCGCAACAATTTGACCATTGGCGGGACATCTGCCGGGCAGCCCGAGAGGTGTCGCCACCCGAAGCGATTTTCCTGACACCTAAATATGCGCATACATTCAAATGGTATGCCGATCGTAGTGAAGTAGGAACTTGGAAAGAAATGCCGCAGGATGCATCAAGCATTTTAGTTTGGCATAAACGGCTGGATAACATGCACCTTTGGGGACCCCTGGGCGCGGTACCCTTATCGGAACGCTCGGTGGACGACCTACAGATGCTCGGCAAGGCATATGGGGCTGAATATATTGTCACGCGCGTCACACCTCCCCTTGCTCTTCCGTTGCTTTACCGCAATGGTTCCTTCGCCCTCTATCGCTTGTTTTAATTATTTAAAGTCCATCTCATGCTCCCACTTTTCATTGATTCACTCTGCAAGGTACTACCGCAACAGTTACCGGACACGGATCACCGTAAAACCTATGCGGTTGAGTTGGCTTACGGCCGGTACCGGGGACCGGCACCCACTGATGCTCAACATGCAGCAGTTATGGTGCTGCTGCACATTGATCTGTCAGCAGAGGACGTCGCGGAGCCACAGCTTGCAGATTATCATTTTCCCCTGACACTTCGCGTGCCCCACCTCACCCGCCATGGGGGACAGATTTCCCTACCGGGAGGCGTGCTTAACCGCAATGAAAACGCCCGGCAGGCGGCGGTTCGTGAAGCAGAGGAAGAATTGGGCGTCGATCTTTCAGATATTGTCACCATCGGCCAACTTACGACTACTTATGTCTACGTGAGCAATTTCATAGTGACACCCTATGTTGCATTTCTACCGTTCACGCCAACTTGGAAAGCACAGAAAAGCGAGGTTGCCCAAATCTTTGAAATGTCACTGATGCATCTCATAAATCCTGATCATTTCTCATCGCCTCTCCGCGAGCGCCACGGGGTGGTATTCCGCAGTCCGTGCATTGAACACTCAAATCATCAGATCTGGGGAGCAACCGGTCTGATTCTCGGGGAGCTGATTGCCTACCTTCGGAGTGCACTAAATATTTCAAGGTGAGGGAAAATGAATGAACTATAGTTCACATTCTTTCGAAGCAGTTGTGTTTGATCTCGATGGACTAATGTTCAACACCGAGGACATTTACTTACAGGTCGGCGCAGAGGTGCTCCGCCGACGCAATAAACTATTCACCCCGGAACTGGTGGATGCAATGATGGGGCTCCGTCCGGCACAGGCGATCGCTCGAATGATCGAGTGGCACAATTTATCAGACACGGTGCAGCAAATTGAGGCAGAATCACGCGCTATTTTCACGCCATTGCTTGATACACAACTGGAACCGATGCCGGGACTCTTTCCGCTACTCGATGCGATCGAATCGGCTGGGATACCGAAGGCGATCGCCACAAGCAGCAGTCGACGATTCGCCGAAGAGGTGCTCGGACGATTTGCCTTGATAGAGCGATTTACATTCTTGCTCACGGCCGAGGATGTAAATCATGGAAAACCGAATCCCGAAATCTATCAAATCGCGGCAAAACGCCTCGGCGTTACGCCCACCGCAATGTTTGTCCTGGAGGACAGCCAAACCGGCCTAACCTCGGCAGTTGCCAGTGGCGCCTATGCCGTCGCGGTTCCGAGCACCCATAGCGCGCGTCACGATTTCAGTCAGGCTGCGTGGATTGCTGGTGGCCTGAACGATCCCCAGATTTACGCGTTGCTATCACTCCCGTTGCCCTGAGCATTTATCACAATGCAGGAAAATGGCAGCGCAACCTCACCGAATGGTAAAGAGGTTGACAGTGCCTTCGGTACGCCTGTAAGAGTCGAAACAATCAAATTGCAGCACGACCGCAGGATCGTTCGGGCAAGGAAGCGTGACGATGGTGAAACTCCAAGGCATTGGCGGGTGGATATTTCAACTCGGCGGGGTGCTGTATGACGGAACAGCCTGGCGACGCTGGCTACTTGAGCACCTCAAAAATCGTGGCCTGCACACGCATTACCGTCTGTTCTTCCGCCACTGGGACATTGAGTACATTCCCCGAGTCCAACGCGGTGAACTGTCATTTCAGGAGGCGATTGAAAATGTGCTCGCCCGTGCAGGTATGTCCGCTGCACACATCGATGAAATCACGCCGGCGCTGAGGAGCAAGCGCAAGAGTTTGCTCGTCGAGGAACGACCGCTCTCTGGCGTGGCTGAATTATTACACGCGCTGCAGATGGCAGGGCATCGATTAGCGCTCTGGAATACCGAACCCTGTGATCAAGAGGCAATTCACGACAAGGTCGTTAGACTCGGGCTGGATAACTATTTTGATTTTGTCACGCAAGCAGACAATGTCGGGCACGGGCACGTCCCAGATCGTTTGCTTGCATCAACGTTGCAGGCATTGCGGGTTGCACATCCACAGGTTGCATTTGTCGGCAACACTCCAGAATACCTGCGATTAGCGCGTATGGTAGGTTTGCAGACCGTCGGGGTCGGGACCGAACCTGCAGAGCAGACCGACTGGCACCTCCAGGGTGTGGTGCAGCTGCAAGAGCTGCTACCAATACGGCAGCAGAGAATGGCCGGTTGACTAGTAAAACTTGCCTTGCCGCCCCCCCAGAGGGCTGTTATAAGCTTCTCCGCGACGCAGCCGGATGTGTTTTCGGCGGATCCATTTTCGTAAGGAATGCAATATGAAACGTCTTTCCACAATCCTTGTTTTCGGTTTGCTCGCGGTAAGCCTCGCCGCAGTGGGTTGTCGAATGTGCGACACCTGTTACCCGCTGGGCGGTCTTTTGGGCCGCGAGAATCAAGAATGCGGATGCGATAACTGTCAAATCGCACCGCGTGTCGGATCAATCGTAAACACGCCCCGGGAGAGCCGCGCAGTTGATTCAACCGTCGATCCGAGTACCCTCGCGCCCGACCAAGGTCAACCAAAAGCTGCCGACTCCGCCACCGGCCCATAAGTTTGCCGGCTTATCGCGGGACGAACGCGAGACTACATTTGCCAATCAGGCGGGATTAAACTGTCTTTCTGCACGACGACGACACCATCGCGGACAAATACATCGTCGCTCACATCACAGCTCATTTGACCCGATGGGTTGGAAATCCGGACGCCGCTCCCTATGCGACAATTCTTATCGATAATCGCACCATCGATCACCGCATTACTGCCAATTCCCAGTAATGGGTTCCCGGCAGCCTGATGGCTTTCCACATCGACCGCAGTGTCATAATAATCGGCACCCATCAGGACCGAATTCCGGATTTGAGCACCCGGGCCGATCCTGCATCGCAGGCCGATCGCGCTGTTCTCGATCACCACTCCTTTTTCCAGGATGCAACCGTCGGCCACCACACTATTTTGAACCTGCGCGTGGTCAATCCGTGACGGGGGCAGGTAACGGGCATGCGAATAAATAGGTGCCTCAGGCATCATAAAGTTGAACGGCGGTTGGGCAGAGGCGAGCTCAAGGCTACAGCGATAAAATGAGCCTATCGTTCCGATGTCTTCCCAATACCCGTCGAACAAATGCACGTTTACATGCTTCTTGCGGACAGATTCAGGAAATACTTCTTTGCCGAAATCCTGAAAGTCATTTTTCTCAAGGACTTCAACAAGAAAATCTCTTTCAAAAAGGTAGATCCCCATACTTGCCAATAAGTCTCTTCCTTGACTCTCCACGCCACGGGAGTCAATCCAATTCGGATCCATTCGCACCTGTTCCATCTGTTCGGTCGACTGCGGTTTTTCAACAAAACCTTTTACGCGGCCCGAGTCATTGAGTTGCATAATGCCAAACCCGCTTGCCTCTTCACGCGTGACCGGACGTGCTGCGATCGTGGCCTCTGCGCCACTCTCCAAGTGCGTTTTGAGCATCGCCGCAAAATTCATTCGGTAGAGTTGGTCTCCGGAAAGAATCAATACATGCTTGATGTCTCGATGCTTGATACAGCCTATATTCCGCCGTACTGCATCGGCGGTTCCCTGATACCACTCTGAATGTTGCACCGTCTGTTGTGCAGCGAGGATTTCGACGAACCCGTCACTGAAACGGTCAAAAATATAAGCGTTTCTTATATGCCGGTGTAGGCTCACTGACATGAATTGTGTCAGCACATAGATCCGTCGCAGTCCACTATTGATGCAGTTGGATATCGGGATGTCAATCAACCGATATTTTCCTGCCAGCGGAACCGCGGGCTTGGAACGATAACGAGTGAGAGGGTAAAGTCGTGTCCCACGGCCTCCGCCGAGAATCAGTGTGGCGACATCATTCATTTTCTGCAGTCCCTTCCTCGTTTGTGTGGGCTTATCCCCGCAAATTCTAACGCGTCACAAAATTTATCAATCGACCGGGAACCACCACCACCTTGACAACCTCTTGCTCAGATAGCAACGCAACAATTTTTTCATCTTTTCTTGCAACTGCTTCAATCTCAGCTGCATCGGCATCAGCAGGGACTTCGATCTTACTCCGCAAACGACCCTTGACCTGCACCGGAATCTCACGTGTTGCTTCCGCAATTTTCGTCTCGTCATACTCCGGCCAAGAGGCATTGGCCAGACTTTGATCGTGCCCGAGCAGCTGCCACAATTCTTCGCACAAGTGGGGGGCCATCGGCGCAAGCAGTAGAACGAACTGTTCCATCGCGAACTTGGGGCGTTCGGATTCTTTGATGAAAAAATTTGTGAATTCCATAAGACGTGCAATCGCCGTGTTGAAGCTCAGTGTCTCGAAATCATGGGTCACAACCTTTATCGTTTTGTGCAGCATTCTTGCTTGCCCCTCAGACAAGTCACGATCACAAACGCTTGCATTCAAGACGAGAGACTCGCTTCGCTCATCCACAATCATTCGCCATACGCGGTCTAGAAATCCTCGAACACCACTTACCCCCTCCATGCTCCAGGGTTTGGTTGCAACTAAGGGACCCATGAACATTTCGTAAAGCCGCAGCGCGTCGGCTCCATATTCACGGACCACCTCGTCAGGATTTACTACATTGCCACGGCTCTTTGACATCTTATGAGCGCGGCTCTCAAGGCGTATGCTCTGATCACTGCGGAGCACGAAATACTCACCTTTTTTCTCCGCATCCTCAGGAGCGACGGTGTGCGATTGCACTGCCATGCCATTGACCGTCTCAACGTGACGACCAGCATCAATACTGCGGATTTGTTCGGCCGATACCCAGCCACCGGTTTCGTCACGATATCCGGTCAGTTCCACCTGCCCCAGAATCATTCCCTGGTTCACCAGCTTCTGGAACGGTTCCTCGGTGCTAACATGCCCGCGATCAAATAATACCTTGTGCCAGAAACGGGCGTAAAGCAAATGAAGCACCGCGTGCTCGGCGCCCCCAATATAAAGGTCGACCGGCATCCACGCACTCTGGATTTTCGGATCGACCAGCGTTTCGTTATTGTGTGGATCGAGAAAGCGAAGATAATACCAGCAACTGCCTGCCCACTGTGGCATCGTGTTCGTCTCGCGTTTGTAACGCACACCGTCAATAACGGGAAACAACCACTCCTCGGGGGCTTTATCGAGTGGTGGATCGACACGACCATGCGGCTGATAGTCGTCTAGCTGGGGTAGATCAACAGGCAAATCCGATTCAGCCACCGGGCGAATTTTTCCATTCGGCTCCCCCGACTCGTTTAACTCGTGCAGAATCGGAAAAGGTTCGCCCCAAAATCGCTGGCGGCTGAAAAGCCAATCGCGTAGTTTGTAATTGACGGCCTCGCGACCCAGTCCCCGTGCGGTAAGGTCCCGAGTGATTTTTAACTTTGTCTCTTGAGTTTGCATGCCGTCATAGGGGCCAGATGCAATCGTCTTTCCCTCGCCCGCAAATACCTGCTCCCCCGCGAGAATGGAATTCCGCTGCTCGGCTTCACCCGGATCGACCACGGTAACAATCGGAATCTCAAATTGGCGAGCAAAAGCAAAATCACGCTCATCATGCGCGGGAACCGCCATAATCGCACCGGTTCCGTAAGTAGCCAAAACGTAATCGGCCACCCAGATCGGCACGCGTCCGCCATCTGCAGGGTTAACCGCATAAGCTCCGGTGAAAACTCCGGTCTTCTCCTTTGCTAGTTCAGTCCGATCCAGGTCACTCTTTTTCCCTGCTGCCTCACAATAGGCCTCGACGGCGTCGCGGGTTTCGTTTGTAACCAATCGCTCGACGGCAGCATGTTCCGGCGCGACGACCAGATAAGTTGCGCCGTAAAGCGTATCAGGGCGGGTCGTGTAAACGCGAAGTGCAGTTTCATCCGGTTTACGAGGAAAGCCCTCGGACTGCCGGCGCTGCTCGAATGCCTCATAGCCCAGGGCATCACCGATATAGAAATCAACCTCAGCACCAGTGCTTCGGCCAATCCAATTGCGCTGCAAAAGCTTAATGCTCTCGGGCCAGTCAAGCGAGTCCAGTCCCGTTTCTAGCCGCTCTGCATAAGCGGTAATCCGCAGCATCCATTGACGCAGCGGAAGCCGCGTGACCGGATGATTACCCACTTCACTCAGTCCATCTTTAACCTCTTCATTGGCAAGCACCGTTCCTAATTCCGCGCACCAATTTACGGGCGCGTAAGTCTGATAGGCGAGGCGGTGGTCGTCCTGATATTCTCGGATTGCATCATCACCCGCGTCCCGCACTGACTCCGGAATCGGAAGTTCCGCGATAGCCCGACCACGTTGTGTCTGGACGTCGAACCAAGTGTCATAAAGTTGGAGAAAAATCCATTGCGTCCAACGAAAATAGTTAACGTCGGTGGTTGCAATTACTCGATCCCAGTCGTAGCTGAAACCAAGCATTTTTAGTTGCCGTGTAAAATTCGCAATATTTTTTTCGGTCTGAACCCGCGGCGGCGTATTTGTTCTGATCGCATGCTCTTCGGCGGGCAGGCCAAAGGCGTCAAAACCCATGGGATGCATCACGGATGCCCCTTGCATCCGTGCAAAGCGACTCATGATATCGGTCGCCGTATAGCCCTCCGGATGCCCTACATGTAGCCCATCGCCACTCGGATAGGGAAACATATCGAGCGCATAAAACTTTTTCTTCGCGGGTAATTGGGGCGTGGCGAAGCAGCGATGCGTCTCCCAATATCGCTGCCAACGGGGTTCAAGTTCAGCCGGATTGTAACGAGGCATATTTTTCAGACTCAGAGAAAGTAAAAATTCGATTCTAGTGACTGCAACGCTGGCGGCGTAGGGTCGACATGCCCAATTTTTGCCTGGCAATATTGGGTCCGTGATTCAGATCGTCGCATGTCCTGCCTTGCATGCTAGCATCACTTGCGAGAAACAGGCGTGGAAGCGGGATGCTGTTGTTACTGCCGATCGATTCCGCTACAAGTGCCCCGCGATTTAACCAGTTTTTCATCTCCCGGCCCCCAAGCTGTCCGGCGGAACTATTTTCTAGATTG
>DLCF01000002.1:5573-7762 GCA_002480485.1 Planctomycetaceae bacterium UBA7805 | reverse complement strand
GGTTCCGGCGTGCCGTTGAGGTAGTCCCGGCCCTCGGTGTAGATGCCCCGGTCGGGGTCGAACAGGTTGCCGGGATCGGTCGAGATCGACGCGATGGGAAACGCGGTTTTTTCGCCGACAAAATAACTGCTGGTCACGATCGGCCCTGGCAGGAAGCCATCGCGAAACGCCCGCGCCCGCACCACGGTCGGCTTGGCCAGGCGGATTGGCCCGGCGTAAAGCGTTGCCCCGGCATCTGGCTCGGAGCCGTCGAGGGTGTAGCGCAGCGTGCTGTTTTTGTCGGGCGACTCGAGTGCTAGGTCGATCGCCTCCACGTATCGGCCGGGCGGTTTGGCCAAGCGCGGAGCCTCGAGCCATCCGAACGCGTGCGGCGTGGTATTGGCCAGGCCGGGAGTGGGATCGGCGAAATGAAAGTTGCCGTGGATGCCCGACGCTTGGCCGAGCGACGAGTCAGGAGGGCAGGGCGGCACCCAGACCGCCGAGGCGGCTTGGCCAAGCGGCTGAGTCAGCCGGATGGTCTCCCCGCTGCTGACCCTAAAATTCGTGTGCCACTGGATCGCCGGCAGTTCCCACTTGGCCTTCAGCCAGGTCTCGACGGTTGCGATCTCTGTTGCGTCCAGTTCACGGTTGAACGCCAGCAGTTCGCCGATGTCGCCGTGCCAGTTTCGATCGGGCACCAGCCGGTCTGAACCGATCAGGCTGAGCGGCATTGGGGTTGGCGATGTGCTGGTGAGTTGAAACAGCTTCTCCGGCAGGCGCGTCACGATCGGGTCGATCGGCCGGCCGTCCAGTCGGACTACGGTGTCCTCCCTGGCGAAGTGGCCCTTGGGGTAGTAAACCAGCCGGTCGCCGCCGCGGTTGAAGTGGCTGAATTTAAAGTCGCCCACCAGAGCGTTATGCGACTTGGTGGCGTGGCCTGCCTCGCGGGCCACGGCGAAAACTGTTTGTACAGCCATTCGCCGCCGCGTCACGAGTACATCGTCAAGTCCGTCGAAGCGGAGAAACGGCCGGCCGCTGAGCGGATCGATCACACGGACTGGTCGGCCGGCTATATTTGTCTGACTGGCGGTGTCGCCGGTCAAAGGCCCGTACTGATCGGCGAGCCCCCACTTGTCGACGAGGTATCGCTCGATGCCGATTCGGGTGGTCTCGTCGAGTGTGCGGTTAAACAGCAGCACCTCGGCAATGCGTCCGTGCCAACTGCGTCCCGGCAGAAATCGATCCGAGCCAAGGTTCGAGGCAACGCCCGGCTTGTTGCTGATGCTGGTCACAAGGCCCAGCCGTCCGATGGGCAATGGCGTGTGGAATGGATCGACTTCGGCTCCATCGATCCAAGCTCGGCCCTCGCGGCCAACGGAATACCGGGAGTCGTGAAACATAAAGCCGTTCATCGCGCGGGCAAAATGGTACTTCTCGAAATCGCCGAGCAGCAGCCGATAGCCGAGCGATGATTTTTTGTGCTCGGCTATCACCCAAAAAACGCTTCGGATATTTTCGAGCCGTTCGAACCGCAGGTGATCATCCTTTCCGTCTAACACAATCAATGGCGGACCGCTGGGTAGCTCGAAAACGTTGGGCCGTGAGAGAAAACGCGACTGTTCCGCGTGCCGGGAGTCGTCGCTTTTGTCGAGCCACCGCGTTAGGCGGCCTTTTTCAATTTGCAGCAATTTTTTGTCGGAGGAATCCAGCCAAAATCTTAGACCGGCCACGGAGCCGGGGTTGATCGGTTGGTGCTTGGCTGGGGCGAGTTTTGGCGGCTGTTCCGTTTTGGATGTCCACCGTCTAACGGCGCCTGTGTTATCCATGACCAACGAACTTTCGTCGCTTGCGTCGAGCCAGAGCGACAGCCCGGGGATAGTCAATGGCAGGCCTGAATCAATCGTTTTTGGCCGGAGCCGGGTCGACCGCCGATCCTTTCCCGAAGCAAAAACCAGCGTGCGCTCTCCCGGCCCGAGCAAGTGCTCCGGGAAGCGCCACTTAAATGGATTTCCGGATTCGTCCGATAGCCCGTAATTGAGCAGATTAACATCTTTATCGGTTGGGTTGTATATCTCAATCCAGTCGGAAAAATCCCCGTCTTCATCGGTAAGCGTTGAACAGTTGACTGGCATGATTTCACTGATTGATAAATCTTCAGTTCGAGCAAACACGGACCAGAATAGCGTGATGATGATTCCAAAGTTCGGGAT
>DLCF01000002.1:1375-5181 GCA_002480485.1 Planctomycetaceae bacterium UBA7805 | reverse complement strand
ATCTTGTTATTCAAATTATATTTGAACTGCGTTTTTGGGCCATGAGGAGCAACCAGAATAGCCTCTTGATGCCAAGGACCTTTGGACAATTTTTGTTTAGATAGTATGCGGAATATTTGGCCGATCTTTGATTCCCACATAATTAGAAATTGTTCTTTGGATATTTTAAAATCTAAAATTATTGTATTTGTTTTGAGCTTAGTGTTTTCAGGAATAATCTCTTCGTGGCCATAGGGTTGGGGGCCATATACAAAGTGATCGATCCATTTTCCAGCCGGATTTTTCAGAGCCAACTCACCTTGGCTTGACGCTAGTTTAAAGCCAAGCTGGTTGCTCTTTATGATGAGTTGTTCACTGCCATCGATGAAGTATAGGGAAGGGAAAGTAAACGCGTTGGGTTGGCCAATTGGCTTATTAGTGATTCCCAAGCCCTCCAGGTTAACAGGTCGCTTCCCACTGTTTTTTATGATTATTTGGTCATTTTCACCGACCAGCGGATTGGTAGACCAGCCGGCAAGTCGAATATCTTGAAATTGACCAAGAGGTGCTATCTGGTTTTCCTTTCCAAGGGTTGGATAGGTAAGTGTCCATTTTCCATCGCGGCCAAAACGTCCTATGGATAATCCTTCGATCTGCTTACCAAACACAACTGAGTCGATCAACCTGCCTTCTGCATCATAAAACCAAAGGCCCTCTCCGTTTTTATCCAGTCGGAAGTCCATACCTCCTTCATTAGTGCTTTTGATAACAAGAAAACTGTCGGATTCAATCGAAGTGTTTTCGGGAAACACGAATTTTCGTGGCTTGGCAGGATTGTCTGAAAGACTGAATCCGCCAAGCTGGGTAGCATTGGCGCTGCTATTTAGTAACTCGACCTGATCAAGCCTGTCGCCATTTGGCCAAGCAAGCAATTCGTTGATCTGAATTCGACTAAGTTTTGGATTTACACGCCACCTTTTTGAGTTGGTAGCATTGGATAAATATTGCCATCGACCGGCGGCGTTTCTGCCGATGACTTGTACGCAATATTCTCCAGGTGCAAGCCCAGTCATACTGATAGGTTCGCTGACCGGATAATCGTCGCTAAGGACTCCGTTGTTGATACGATATCGGTAATGGGTAATGCCTGGACCACCGATTACCAACAAAGCACTTGACGCGCGCGTTAAAGCAGCCGGCTCTCCGGAAATAGAGGCTCCTCCAGGGACTTTTGCCCCCATATCAAGTCCATTAGGGCCCCTGCCGATCGCTGGTGAACCGTGGCTTAACGAAACATCCCCTGGCGGATAATTTAGTAGTGGATTTGCTTCGATGTTACGTTGGCCGAACCAGACATGAGTGGGCCTGATTATAGAGTCGAATACATGGAGCCAAACCCAGCTGTTATCCAGCCAAATTTGATTAAGATGTATAAGGTCTAGCGGGTTATCATGAAATATATTTCCTGAAAGTAAAGCTCCTTTAGGCATTTCGACATCATGCCTCGGTTCATCAAATGCGATAGCTCCATACCAGCTTGTTAAATAAGTATTGTTTTCTGAAAATAATCTAGCGCCTTCTTTTAGTAATATATGATAGTCGTTTTCATGAAAAATACTTCTGGTAACCGTAATGTGTGATTCGTCTGTTTTAACTATAACTTTTTCTATGTTATCGAAGTCTGAAATGTATTTTTCTGTTAGGGTATCCTCGATTTTTGAGACGTCTAATTTGCTAGCATAAATACTTTGATTTAAGTTAGGATCAGTAAATTGGCCGTTGTTGTTCACCCTAACTCGGTATGGTTTAATATCTTTGTTATTACCGCGTGCTTGAACATTTAGCCAGACTCCAGCCTCAGGCTTAAGTTTGCCCGTTGCTATAGCGGCAGAAAAGTAGCCAAGTCGTTTTGCGTTGTCGAAATTGCTAAAAATACAGTCATCCACAAATGCATCCATACCATCAAGATCAAGCCCGTCGTCGTTACCTCCGAGAAAAACACTTTCGTAAATCTCCAGTATTGGCCCGGGTCTTTTTCCTCCACTGATGTCCATCACATCACTGCTACCGCTGGTTTGCCCGAATTCACAGCCTTTAAACAATAATTCCCCTCCTTTTAGAATTCCAAAGCCTGTGACATGCTCACTATGTTCTAAGGTTGGAAAAACACTGTCATAAACTTTGAGAGAAGCATCTCTAAAACTAATTATATTTGTCTTGGTTTGGTGCCATTTAGCATTAGTTATTTCTAGAACTGAGTTTGTAATAGCTATAGCGGATGAGCCGGTTCGATGAAAATCAATGTGCTGAAGTCGATTTGGTTTAGTTGCGTTTATAAACCGAATTCCACCCCAAGGGCGTTCTTCCTGGGGCAAGCCCACAAACTGAATTCGTTTCTCAGGTTTGCCATTTGCAATTAACTGTCCAGCTATTTGTAAATATGCGTTTGGAGAGAAGCATATAGTTGTGCCAGGTTCGATTATTAGCTTTGCATCTTTTTCTACAAGTAACGGCTTGGTGAGTAGGAGGGGTTTCTTAGCAGTCCATGTTGTTTCGTTTTCGATAGAATCGTGAATATTTGCAATTGGGTTGGCGCCGTGCCAAATTGGGACATATTCATTCTGTGTTTCTAAACCTTTATCATCGTATGCTTGGATTAGCACTCGATTCAGTCCTTGGTTTAGGATTACTTTGGAATTCCATTCGGCTAGAGGTCCTTTTAGTTGTGCGAATTGTCCATTGACTCGTATTTTAGCTGTATTGGAAGCATTTGCTACGCCTGACAACTCGATCTCTGATGAATTCGAAATAAACCATTCACCTTGCTTGGGTAAAAGGTTTTTCAACGAGAAAGTTTTCGGTATTTGTGATAGTGCGAACGCTCTTCGATCAGTCGCGAATGTTTTGATGCGATTGCGTTCTTCAACAGGAAGATAATCGCCGGTCAACTGATCAACTGTTAGTGAAAAGTTTTTTGGCTTGAATACAGAGTTAGCCAATGCTTCTAGGTGCCGCCAGTAGCTAGAAGCTACTATTGGATGCTTCAGTAATTGGTTAAGTGAAGTGTTTGACCTAATTCTTAGCAGAGGGCTTTTTTCCCCACCGTTGACACCAAGTATACCATCAAGATCGTAAGGAATAAAAATAAAGCGACTGTCATTTACTCCTGCATAAAGAGCGTAGTCGCCACGGTTGCCGGTAACTATACTCGTCTCCTCATTCCCAAGTAGATCGTGCACCGCAAGGTGGCGAGTCCAGTTTTCGAGATTCATGTGCTGCGGCAGCGACTCTGGTAGCATTGGGCTATCCGCCTGCCCAAGCGCGCGTAGGAAATCGATCAGGTCTGTGTAGTCATTGAGCCAGCGGTTTGTCCTTTTGGAGTAATAGTGCAGTTCTACGTAGGGCGCGGCCGTGTCTCCGAGAAATTTCAAGTCAGCATGACCGCCGCCCTTGTACAGGTTCCCATTGTCATCATCGGGAAACTGCCAGCCGATGTACTCGGAATTCAGCGGGTCCAGTTCCACGTAATGATGAAACTGCGACGGGCCGCCGAGCGGCTGGTTATTCTCGAGCACCCGCACGGCGCGGGCTCGGAGCGCGGGTAGGCCGGCCAGCCGAAATAATGCACTGCCAAGTTCCTGAACGTGGGGGCTGACGGCGTTCAGGTTGACTGACGTCCGGTTTTGCCACGGCTGATCGTTTGGGAAATTCACCTGCCTGCTTTTGTGCTCGGCGGCGCGCGAGGTCGTCCCTCGGAGACGGACGCCGACGTTGTATCGCACCGAGACTTTGCCGCCCTCGCGGTTGATGAATGTACCGTTCATCTG
>DLCF01000002.1:0-1001 GCA_002480485.1 Planctomycetaceae bacterium UBA7805 | reverse complement strand
GCTCCTTCGACGTGAGAATGATTCGATGCACCGGCCTGCCCGGGCCCGGTTGATTGTCCGCAACCTGATAAAGTGCGCGTGGACAATCTGGCCCGGCGTTAGGCCAAGTGCGCTTGTTTTTGCTGGAGTCAAGGGCCGCGACGAAAAACTCGACGACTGTGCTGTCCGGCCGGGGCGGGATGAACGCCTTGAACAAATCCTGTTTTTGTCGCTTCATCGCCACAGTCTCAAATTCCTCCGTGCCGTCGTTTCGAAAGTGCAGTTGCGCCGTCACATCCTTGATTTTTTCGTCAACGATACGGACAGAAACAGTCACTCCTTCGGTCGACGTCGGCAGGGAAGGGGAGTGGGCTGCCTCGAGGATCATTGGCGGGAGGTCATCGGTGTGTACCGAGTTTTTTATGCCCGGCGTGCCGCCGTCGGTTTGGCTGGTTGCCCAGTTTTGACCGTGGCCGGATGGCAGATCGGGTTGGCGCAACTCCAGCGAGTGCCCTCCGGCATCGTGCCTGCTATGCCAAACCCAGCCGCGGTGACCTTCCTGTAGCGGCCCGCGAACCCGGCGCGACCAATCGCCCTCGGTGGCGTACCGGATTTTGTCCACCGTTTTGCCGGAGGCATCGACCAGACGAATCGATTCGCCGTTGTTGCCCAGTCGCCCGTTCCAAGGGCCGGCAATGTTTTTCAAATTCGGATGTTGCTCTGCGAGCCGCGTGGGATTGGCAGCGATGACGAGGCCAGTGTCCGGCTGCAGCGCTTGATTCGTGAACGAAAAATCAACTCCGCGATCCAGTCGCCATCCCGCGAGGGAGATTGTTTTTTTGCTATGGTTCCATAACTCGATGAACTCCTCCGCGGTTGATTCGTTTTTTGGCCGGTAGTGAATCTCGTTTATCCGCACCCCGGCCGTTGCGGGCAGGACTGCGATAAGCAGAAGCCAGACGCCAACACACTGCAGCGATGGAGTCGGTCGGCGCATTCTATTTCTTTTTGCGAAGCGCCTT
>DLCF01000051.1:11897-29423 GCA_002480485.1 Planctomycetaceae bacterium UBA7805 | reverse complement strand
TGTCATTAAAATCGCCACAAAGTAATACGTGTGCCTGGGGATCAGATTTCAAAATATCATCGAGCACACCTCTAACTGCCCGAGCCTCTCCGGTGCGGAGGGCATCTGACCTTTTACCGCCATACTGACTTTTAAAATGCACCGCTAAAACGTGTATGGATCTCCCTTTTTCAGGCAGAATGTGCGCGTGCAAAAGATCTCGACTAAACGACATTTCATTGCCATTACCATCGGGGAATCGTAAATGGCGATAGCTAATAACCGGACCGACCGGCAGGCGCGACAGGATGGCGACATCGATTCCGCGCCGATCGTTGCCTTCGGTCAGCACGACATGCTGATAGCCGAGATCGCTTAATAGTGCCCGATTAAATAATTCTAAATATCCGCGATTTTCGACCTCCTGTAGCACAAGGATGTCTGCGTCAATTTCGCGAATGCTTGACGCAAGTAGGTCCAAATCCTTGCGTAACTTGGTCCCTGTCTTTTCGTCACCGTGGTAGGGGTCATCCTGATCGTCAAAAAGGTTTAAGACATTCAACGAGGCGACAGTCAAGGTATTTCCCACCACGCGTTTTACAGGTGCCCCCGCAGTTGTCATTTCATCAAGTGCCGCCTCATCTGCAAGCACCTCGATGAACTTTGGCCCTAGAATTCGAATATTGGGGTTACCGCGATATTTGTAGAGCATCCCCCGAACCTTGACTTTTTTCCCTTTGTAGAGCGTTTCAGGGGGTTTGGGGAACTGATCGACAATATGTCGATCTATGAAACCGGTCAGGTCCGATCGTTGCCTGCCAAAATTTAAGAATCGATGTCCGCCACTGCTTTTTCCCGCATTCGCAACCTGTCCCACCAGGAACACCTCTTCACCGATGTGATGCGGAGCATCCTCCCACTGAATAACGGGTAGTAATGCATCCGAATCAATACTTTTTTTCGAATCGATAGTTGTCGGATCCGGTGTCTCCGAAATTGGCTTCGGGTTCGACTCTTGCCGATTAACCACCGCGTCCACCGGTTCGGGAGAGAGAGCGTCACATCCGTTTGTCACCGGTAGGCTGACTAGCAGCAGATAAATTACGGTACGATGCATCGTTTTCTTTCAATCCGAAAAATTTCCTCAGCAACATAAGATCGCCGCACCACGGCGGCATGAGGAATCGTTCTAAATTCGAAAATTTTAACTAGCCAGGCACAACGCTCGTTCACGGTGCGATGAGCAGACGGCTCGGAGTTTCTAAATATCCTTTTACGTCGTTGAGAAACCGCGCGGCCGTTGCCCCATCAACCAAGCGATGGTCGTAGGAGAGACTTAGCGGCATCATTAAGCGGATTTTCACCTCCCCGTCTTTGACGATCGGCATCTCGCGAGATCGACCGATCAGTAGAATTGCGACTTCAGGAACATTGATCACGGGCGTCGAATAGGTACCGCCAATTGCCCCCAAATTACTTATGGTGAACGTCCCTCCCCGCATATCGTCCATACTCAGTTTGCCGTCTCTCGATTTTTCGGCAAAGTGAGTAATTTCCCGAGATAATTGCGGGATACCCAGGGCATCCGCGCCGCGAATCACCGGTACCACGAGTCCTCGCTCGGTATCAACTGCAACCCCCACATTGACGTATTGTTTATAGATAATCTCATTGGCTTCCATGTCGAGTGATGCGTTGATCGCTGGGTGATGGCGAAGCGATTGGGCAACGCTGCGTACGACAAAGGGCATGCTCGTTAATTTGATTCCTGCTGCGGCATAATCTTTTTTGCTGGACTGACGAATCTGTTCCAGCTCCGTTATGTCGGCGTCGTCGAAATTCGTGACATGGGGCGCGGTTGCCTTGGAGTGGACCATGTTTTTGCCAATGGTCGCGCGAATTTTAGGGATACCGTTTCGGAGGATCGGTCCATACGCGTCCTCGCTAGCTTCACCCTCCGGTCGCGCCGCTGCATTGGGGCTTGCAACGGCGTTCGTCGTTGAGGGAGCCGTGGAAACTGGTCCTGTTGTCGTACGGACAGCGCCACGAATATCCTCCTGCGTGATACGACCATCTGGGCCTGTACCCCGTATCAGTGCCAGATCGACCCCAAGTTCCCGCGCGTATCGACGAATTGCTGGACTCGCTGCCGAATGCTGGTGGACATCATTATTCCCCGGTTCTGCCGGGGCGGCTGCCTGAATCGGAATATCTACAGGCGTCGGAGCAATCGGCTCTTCCGGTGCGATTGGTGCGGCAGTCGGTTTGACAGACGTCAGTTCCACTTCGGTCGGGGTCGTTGCCGACGGTGATGCCGACTCGGTCACGACTGCCGGTGCAGGCTGCTGATCGGGAGGACGAGTGGCCTCAACTGGCTCACTCTGGTCCGCTTGTTCGACTACCGGTGCTTGATTCAGCGGAGCCTCCTCTTCGGTGTCGAGAGTGATGAGCGATGCACCGATCGCCACGGTCTGTCCGACTTGAACATGGACCGCGGCAACCCGTCCGGCTTGCACTGTGGGCACGGGTGCAACGGCTTTTTCCGTCTCCAGTTCCACAATGTCCTGCTCCGCGGTGACAAGGTCACCTACCGCCACTAACACATTCAGCACGTCACCTGAATCGATGCCGTCACCAAGATCAGGGACTTTCACTTCAATAGACATATCGACCAATCAATACAGTTTTCAATTTGTTTTCCAGGGTAACCGCGTGCTCCCCATTATAATCCGCAACGATCAGGCAAAATATGGATCAATTTTATTGCGATCATAATCGAGGCTTTTGATCGCCTCGTCCACGGTTTTTCGCGGTAATTTGCCCTGAAGCGATAATTTATAGAGCGTCGCAATCACAATGCTCTCGGCGTCTACTTCAAAGTGCCTTCGGAGCGATTCCCGAGTTTCGCTTCTGCCCATCCCATCGGTTCCCAAGGCGTAAAGTCCACCAGGGATCCAGGGGCTGATTTGTTCGCTCACAGCACGAACGTAGTCAGAGGAAGAGATAAAGGGACCCTCCAGATCGGCAACTAGTTGCTCCAGATAAGAGGTTTTCGCCTCCTTTGTCGGATGAAGTCGGTTGAAGCGTTCGGTGGCCTGCGCGTCACGAGCCAATTCCGTATAACTCGTTACACTCCAGACGGTACTCGAGATACCGTATTTCTCTGCCAACAACTGCTGTGCGGCCAGACTGCTGTTTAGGATAGCACCGCTACCTAGTAATTGGACATGGTGCTCTGCACCATCAATGACTTCTGATTTGAGTTCGTACATTCCGCGGATAATCCCTTCGGTGACCCGATCGGGATCTTCCATCGCGGGCATGACGTAGTTATCGTTCTCACACGTTATATAGTAGATAACGTCTTCATTATCCTGATACATTCGCTTCATGCCATCCATCACAATGACTGCGATTTCATAAGCGTATGCCGGATCGTAGGAGCGTACTGTCGGAAATGCGATTGCGTTGAGTAAACTATGACCATCCTGATGCTGAAGGCCTTCACCATTGAGCGTTGTTCTGCCCGCGGTTCCACCAATCATGAATCCGCGTGCCCGTGCATCCGCAGCACACCAGATGAGGTCGCCGATCCGCTGAAAACCGAACATTGAATAATAGATAAAGAATGGAATCATCGGTTCGCCGAGTGCAGAATAAGAGGTCCCGGCAGCAATGAAGGATGCCATGCTGCCCGCCTCCGTAATGCCCTCCTCCAGAATTTGCCCGTCCTTTGCCTCCTTGTAATAGAGCAATTGCTCGGAATCGACCGGTTCGTAAAGTTGTCCCGAGTGGGCATAGATGCCGCATTGCCGAAAGAGCCCTTCCATGCCGAAGGTGCGAGACTCGTCGGGAACAATAGGGACAATCCGCTTACCGACTTGTTCCTCCCGGAGCAATTTGCTTAAGAGCCGCACAAATGCCATTGTGGTGCTCATTGGCTTACCTTTGCTGCCCCCCAGAAATTCCTCGTACCCCGTAAGAGTAGGCGTTTCAAGAGTCACCCGCTTTTGGCTACGTGATGGCAGGTAACCGCCCAGGGCCTCACGCCGTTCGCGGAGATACTGCATTTCGGGGCTATCTTCGGCCGGCTTATAAAAGGGTGCGTTGGAAACCTCATCGTCGGAGATGGGGATACCAAAACGACTCCGGAATTCCCGTAATTCCTCTTCATTGAGCTTTTTCTGATTGTGCGAAATGTTCCGACCCTCTCCCGCCTCGCCCAGCCCGTAACCTTTAATTGTTTTTGCCAGGATAACGGTGGGCTTCCCGCGGAACTCGACGGCGGCCTTATAGGCTGCGTAGACTTTTTCCGGGTCGTGGCCACCCCTTCGCAGTTTGACCAGGCGCTCGTCCGAATAATTTTTAACCATCTCAAGCAATTCAGGGTACTTGCCGAAAAAGTGTTCCCGGATGTAAGCGCCACCGGCAACCTTATACTTCTGATATTCTCCATCCACCACTTCCATCATCCGCTTTGCCAGCAAGCCATTATTATCTTTTTCAAAAAGAAGGTCCCAGTCATCTCCCCACAACACTTTAATGACGTTCCAGCCGGCACCCCGGAAAACTGCCTCGAGTTCTTGAATAATTTTGCTGTTGCCGCGCACCGGACCGTCGAGTCGCTGCAGATTGCAGTTGATTACAAAGGTGAGGTTGTCGAGCTTTTCCCTCGCCGCAAGTCCGATTGCACCTAGCGTCTCCGGTTCGTCACATTCCCCATCACCCAAGAACGCCCAGACCCGATTTTCGGTCGTATCTTTAATATCGCGGTCGCGGAGGTACTGGTTGAACCGTGCTTGATAGATGGCCATGATTGGTGCAAGTCCCATCGACACGGTCGGATATTCCCAGAAGTTGGGCATCAACCACGGATGCGGATATGAAGACAGTCCCGACACATCTCGCAGCTCTCGACGAAAATTAACCAAATTTTCCTCTGACAACCTACCCTCAAGAAAAGCTCGTGCATAAATGCCCGGGGACGCGTGCCCCTGAAAATAAACTCGATCACCACGAAAATCCCCGTAGTCACCACGTAAAAAATGATTCAATGCGACTTCGTAGAGTGTCGCACTTGAGGCGAACGTCGAAATGTGTCCGCCGATCCCGGGTGATACCTGGTTGGCCCGCGTGACCATCGCCATGGCATTCCAACGAATAATACTCTTGATGCGACGCTCGATTTCGCGGTTTCCCGGATAAACCGGTTGCTTATCAATCGGAATCGAGTTCACGTACGGAGTGTTGGCTGTAAATGGAAGGTCAACGCCTTCCCGGAGCGCCTGATCCTCAAGCATGCTGAGCAAATACCGAACCCTCTCGGGGCCTTTTTGCTCGAGTACGTAACGCAGCGACTCGAGCCATTCGGCTGTTTCCGAAGGATCAACGTCTTGTCCGCTATTTGAAGTTTTTACATCCGTGGCCATTGCTTTAAATCCCGGGTGTCGTGCTGCAGCAAACGGGGCATTGTCATTGCCGCCGATTGCAAGATTTCACGGATCAGCCAATCCGCATTTCATTTTCCTGTGCCCGACGGCTTTACCTGCCGAAACAATCTTTCTCTCAGGCGAGTCATCACTTCATCTCGTCCCCTGTTGAGTTGAGACCAATCCCTGCCTAACGAAAAACCGTTAACTCACTTATTTTCCCCAAGTTATTGCGCGACGACAAGAGAGGTTTATCGGATCTCGGGGCAGTTTTCGGCCGTCTAAACGGTTTTCATCCCCGTCAAATCCCTTTAACTGACAGGTTTTCTCTTGGGTCGATAGACTTCAGTTGCCAGTCCCAATTGAACCTCGGCCGCAAAGCCTAACGTTTCACTGAGCGTGGGGTGGGGATGAATCGACTCGGCCAAGTCACGAGCGGTCACTCCCATTTCGATTGCTACAACACCCTCGGCGATTAACTCACCCGCGTTACTGCCTACCAAACCGACACCGAGCAGGCGCTCAGATCCTGGTTCGAAGAGAAGTTTGGTCATGCCTGACGTTGCCCCGACCGCTTGCGCTCTTCCACTCGCCGCCCATGGATATTGGGCAACCTCATACGCGATGCCCTCCTGTCGGGCTTGATCTTCGGTTAATCCCGCCCAAGCAATTTCGGGATCCGTGAAAACGACAGCCGGAATGGCCAGTTTGTCAAATTCAGCCGGCTCGCCGGCCATCGCTTCGATTGCTACCTTGCCTTGATGGGCAGCTTTATGGGCCAACATGGGCTCTCCCGCAACATCGCCGATCGCCATTATTTTGGGATCCGCAGTTTGTTGCCTCAGATCAGTAACGACAAAACCCCGATCATCGATCTGCACTCCAGTATTTTCGAGCCCCAGTTTACGGCTGTTTGGTCTGCGCCCCACCGAGACCAGTACGCGATCAAATTTTTCTGTTGCTGCCAACTCACCCGCCATGACGACCTCAATCTGGTCTCCAAGGTCGATCAGTGCCGTGACTTCTGTGCGGAGATAAATGTTTTCAAAGGATTTCTCAAGTCGTTTATGGAGTGGTTTTACAAGGTCGCGATCGGCACCCATTAACAATTGGTCTGTTAATTCAACCACCGAGACCTTTGTGCCGAGCTCAGAGTAAACGGTTCCCAGTTCCAAGCCGATGTAACCACCGCCGACCACCAGTAACTTGTCGGGGATATCCGTTAAGGCTAATGCAGCCGTTGAATCCATGACGCGTGGATTGTCGATCCGGAATACTGCCGGCATGGCGGGAGACGAACCAGTTGCCAGAATGACGCGGTCGAACGACAGCACATTCCCTTCTGCATAGGTGGAGGGATCGCCACCGCTGAGTCGCAGCGAGTCGGAATTTTCAAATTCCCCATCCGCCTGAATGACGCGTACCTTTCGTTTTTTTGCAAGTTGCGCGAGACCGCCGGTGAGAGTTTGAATGACTTTTTCTTTACGAGCCCTCATGGTTTCAACGCTAATTTCAGGCGTGCCCAGGGTGACTCCCCACTCAGTCATTTCCCGACTTTCACTGATCACCTTGGCAACATGTAGTAACGCCTTGGAGGGGATACACCCTCGCAGAAGACAGACGCCACCCAGTTTCCCCTCTCGGTCCACGATGGTGACTTCGAAGCCAAGATCCGCCGCCATGAATGCGGCGGCATAACCACCGGGACCACCCCCGAGTACGACCAATTGTGAATGCATCAAACGTTATTCCTTTTCATCTGCCCGTGGTTGTGGAGTCATCATGAAGCACGCTATTTTCCCCGTCTTCTCTCTGATTGCAACCACCGTTTCAAGTCCGTTACTCAACGCACTGCATCTGCTGGTTGCGGGGTTTCGCTTCCCGCGAAGACCGCTCATCGAACCGATGCGATCCACGCCTTGAAATGTATTCTACCGCGGTGTCTCAATTTTTCATACATCCGGATCCGATCGCATCGGCGAGGTGATCACAAATAGTTCCTATGGATATTGGCGGGCGTGCACCAGTGGCTATCCCTGCTACAGATATACGATTTGTGTTATTCTCTACTTATGCTGTCGTAGCGTATTTGCTGAGCCAACCGATGCGACACGCAAATTGAATCCGAAGTTGGTGGGATGACTTCGAGCGATTCTCATAACGCGTCTTGCGACGCTTCACTACGCCTTCGCGGCCCGGAAGTTGAATTCAAAACATAACGGAAGAGAGGTTGAAACGATCCATGATTCCTTACAGTGATCCAACAAAACGGGTTTCTGCGACCACCAAACGGAAACGTGTATGGTTAGTCGCCAACGGTGATTTACGCCTCTCAGCCAACCAGAATTGTTGGGCTGCTCAAGAAGCGATGGAGCATGCCCTCGCTGAAAGCGTCGAGGCAGCCGGCTATGAACTGGTTCGCGCGCATCCCTACAAGAAAAAAGAAAAGCATGGATTTATTGATTCGCAAAAGGAGGGAATGCGCGTTTTTTCAAAAATAGATCCCGATGTCAAATTGGTCGTAGCAGAGGCGGTTTGGCAATATTCGCACCATCTCTTGCATGGTCTCATCTCGCATCGTGGTCCAATTTTGACGGTTGCCAACTGGTCCGGTACATGGCCCGGTCTGGTGGGAATGCTCAATCTAAACGGATCCCTCACCAAGGCTGGTGTCGCATACTCTACCCTCTGGGCAGAGGATTTTTCGGAGAAACAATTTTGTACAATGCTGAAAAGGTGGCTTAAGAATGGATCTTTTCGCCATCGCACGACCCATGTCCGATCTTTGAGTCGTGTCAAAGTTCCGGCTAGCTCTGAGAAGGTGGGCGCGAAACTGGCAGCAGATCTCCTCCGCAATAAGGCGATTATGGGGGTTTTTGACGAGGGCTGCATGGGAATGTTCAATGCAATTATTCCCGATCACCTGCTCAACAAAACAGGTGTGTACAAGGAACGATTGAGTCAATCAGCACTCTACTATGAGTCAACGCAGGTGCGTCAAAGCGAGGCCCTGGCGGTACGTCGCTGGATGGATCGCAAGGGAATACGTTTTCTCACCGGACCGCGTCACAAAGATCATCTGACCGATCAGCAGATTCTTGATCAATGCAGGATGTACATTGCGGCCGTACGGATTGCCGACGATTTCGGCTGCCACACCATCGGAATTCAATATCAGCAAGGATTAAAAGATTTAATGCCGGCGAGCGACCTTGTCGAAGGAACACTCAACAATCGGGACAGACCGCCTGTGAAGAGTCGCGATGGAAAGCGAGTGCTCTATGCGGGGGAACCTTTACCCCATTTCAATGAGGTCGACGAATGTGCCGGGCTTGATGGTTTGATGACCTATCGGGTCCATTCCGCACTTGGTCAACCGGTTGAAAACACGTTGCATGATTTGCGTTGGGGCGATTGGGACCAGAGTGGCACGGTGGATGATTACGTCTGGGTGTTTGAGATTAGTGGCAGTGTCCCCCCGGCACACTTCACCGGTGGCTGGAGAGGTGCAACTAGTGAGAGGCAACCGGCAATGTTTTTCCCGAGTGGGGGCGGCACAATAAAAGGTATTTCCAAACCGGGTGAAATCGTTTGGTCTCGCGTGTTTGTTGAAAATGATCGCCTCAAGATGGATGTCGGCCGAGCAAAAGTTGTTAAACTGCCGTTGGAAGAAACAGAGCGACGATGGAATGCAACGACATCGCAATGGCCGATCATGCACGCGGTGACCTACGGGGTTACGCGCGATCAGATGATGGCCCGACATAAGAGCAACCATATCCAGGTTGCCTACGGTCGCACCGCTGCCGATGCCGATAAGGCAATGTATGCCAAGGCAGCGATGGCAGCTGCATTGGGTCTTGACGTGGCCCTGTGCGGCACACGTAAAAGCGGAAAGCCCTGGTAGATCATGTTGACGATCAGGAGAATCAACAGATGATCAGCCAGCATTACTCCTGGATTACCGCCCTGGCGCTGGTGGTCGACCTGTTGATCCGTGGTGGGTTATCGATTCGCGTCATCATGCGTCGTCGCCCGGTTGGCGTTACCATGGCCTGGCTTTCGGTGGTCCTGGTGTTTCCTTTTCTGGGCGCCATACTCTATTTGCTCTTCGGTGAACTTCGATTGGGAAATCGTCGAGCCGAATGGGCTACGCGTATCCACGGTCCTTTTGTTGACTGGATCAAAGATCAGCATGATCACTACAACGTGATCTGGAGCGAGCAAGCTGCAGCCAGCGAACCTCTAGCGCGGCTTGCCGAGACCGCCGTCGGAATCCCTGCAGTTCCAGATAATGACTTACAGCTGATTGATAATTGGAACTCCGTTTTTGATGCGATGATCGCAGATATTGATGCGGCAGAACGCACAGTTCACATGGTGTTCTATATCTGGAGCAATGGGGGCCGCGCAGATGAAGTCGTGGAGGCCCTGCTGCGTGCAAAACAGCGGGGTGTGATCTGCCGCATCCTTGTAGATGCGGTGGGAAGCAAAAAATTTCTGAAGAGCGATCAAGCGAAGCGGCTACGCGATGCGGGTGTGATGTTGCAGGCCGCTTTACCAGCAGGCATCGTGCGGATGCTTTTTGTGAGGTTTGATCTGAGAATGCATCGAAAAATTGTGGTGGTTGACGGCAAGATTGCCTACACCGGAAGTTTGAATATGATCGATCCACGCTATTTCAAACAGGATGCAGGTGTCGGGCAATGGGTTGATGCAATGGTTCGTGTTCGAGGACCGGTCGTGGAGGGTCTGGCAATTACCTTTCTTGAAGATTGGGAATTGGATGCTGCCGAGGGCGTTGAGGTCCTTCAACAACAGGGTGACGTGCATCACGTGCCGCCGGCGGGCGATTGGATTACCCAGGTTATTCCCTCCGGGCCCGCCATCCGAAGCGACGCCATCCAAGATATTTTGCTGATGGCGATCTATGCTGCACGCCGGGAATTGATTCTAACGACTCCATACTTTGTTCCCGATGAGTTACTGTTGACGGCACTCATCTCCGCGGCCCGACGGGGTGTGGAGGTCACCCTTATTGTGCCATCCCGGGTCGACAGTGTGTTAGTGCGTTTTGCGAGCCAGGCATTTAAGGGAGATCTCTCCGATGCGGGAATCCGGGTAATGGAATTCGAAGGCGGATTGCTCCACACCAAGTCCATTACGATTGATCGCCACATCAGCCTGTTCGGTTCGCTTAATCTGGATCCGAGAAGCTTGCACCTGAACTTTGAAATAACACTTGCTATCTACGATGCCGTGTTTACAGAAAATCTTCGAGCGCTTCAGCAGGGTTATGTGCAGCATGCGCATCCGCTGCATCGGAAGAGTTGGGAATCGCGCTCGAAGTTAATCCGTTTTACAGAAAATGCGGCAAGACTTCTGGGGCCACTGCTCTGAGCGTACGTTAGCAAAAACAGGTTAATTGGTAACCTCAACGATCGCCACACGAAGATCCATGACGTTGGTATGCGTGGGCCCAGTGTGCAATAGTCCGTTACAGGCGTTAAAAAAAGAATAGGCGTCATGCCGCTGCAGGAATTGCGCCGGGTCTAGATTTTTGTGCTTCGCCCGAGCAAGAAGAGCAGTATCTGCAATGGCACCTGCAGCGTCGGTTGGTCCATCCTCACCGTCGGTCCCCCCGGAGAGAATGGTCAATCCGTGGGCCGCGCACGCCGCCATCTCTACAACTGCTGCCAGCACGAACTGCTGGTTGCGTCCCCCTTTTCCCGGATTCGGTCCAAGTGCGACCACCGGTTCACCACCACTCAGGACACAGTAGCGGTCGGTGGTTCCCGGATTCATCTGTCGAATTTGGCAGCAACGCTCCACAAATTTTCGTCCCTCTTCCGAGGCCTCCCCCTGATGATCGCTCCCGAGTGAGATGACTTTGTATTTTAGCTGTTTTGCTTTCTCTGAGGCGGCCGCAAGTGCAACTGCATTGTTACCGATAATTTGGTTGACGATGGACTTTGGAGAATGTGCCGGACAGTCGACGATGGTGGTCTGCTGTCTGAGAAATTCAATCACCGGTCGTGGCACACGCTCGGTTCCGAGCCGTTCGAGTAAATTCAATGACTCCAGCGCCGCTCTCAATATCGAGGCCGCACTCTCGGGTATGATTGTGGGTCCCGATGCGATCACAGGAAGCGGATCGCCGACAACATCCGATACGATAAGACTCCAGAGGGTATCTGCACCGCATGCACGTGCCAGACCCCCGCCCTTGATCTCCGAAAGCGCGGTGCGAACCATGTTGAGCTCGTTGATCGTTGCCCCCCGATGCATCAGCAAACGCGTGACCGCAAGTAACTCAGTCAGTGTGATCGGGGGACGCGGTGCCGGCATTAACGCGCTGCCGCCTCCAGTGAGCACTGTCAGGCAAATATCCGCGGGCTCCAATTCATGGACTAGCGCCAGCATTTTTTTGCTTCCAAACACACCTTCGTCCGTTGGCTCATTCACGCCGCCTGGTCGTGCTGCGTGTAGTTGCACCTTTTGTGTCGCGGTCAGACAATCGGCAGGAACGTTCACCCATCCAGAAACCTTTTCGTCGACGATTTTTTTGCCCAGAACCGACTCGATGGCCGTTGCCATGTGTGCCGCTCCCTTTCCCCCGCCCACGACCGCGATTCGTTTGCATGGTTTCAGGTCAATCGAGCAATCGCCCAGGGAGAGATGGTTGCCTTCACGGCGGAGCGATTTTTTAACCAGTCGATCTGCACGCACCGCTTCGATTCCTGCTTGCCAGATTGCATTCGCATCGGATGCAGCAAACCTTTCAGATTTCAAGGCAGGGCTCCCTTACACCAGCCAGGCGGCCTGATATGCACCAAGTGTACAGGTCGATCCGTGTGTTCTCTCACCGGACAACAGATCAAGCCGCTCTCCAGGCCCGTTTGGAAGTGGAAGAATAACCTGCTGGTTACTGAGGTTTGCCAGCACAACCACACGCTGTTCTCCGTCACAACTTGTTCGCTCAAAAGCAAGTAGACGTGAATCAGAGATAGATAACATTCTTTGTGTCGCCTCGGGATGAAACGCCTTTTGACGAACGCGCAGAGTGAGCATGTTTCGATAGCCGTCGAATACGGCACGCTGGTTGGTGTTGTTGTCGGCGAGCCGTTGTCGTAATTGCGACGAAGAAAATTTCTGTCGGTTAATTGATCGGTTCTCGCCGGTCTGCAGGCATCCCCGCAGGTCATTCTCAGAGCCAATGAGGCTGTGGAAATAGATTCCGGGAATACCGCGAAGCGAGAGCATAATGGCCTGGGACGCAAGGAACCTGCGTACATGCAACTCATCGGAATGCTCGTCCGTATCTGCAAGGGCCGAAAAATAAGTGATGTTTAACTCGTATGGACTACGGCTGCCATCCGAATTTTCCCGCCAGTTCACCTTGCCTCCGAGCTCAATTACACGTTGTGCAAGCGCGTCAATCCGCTCCGACGGCACGATCCCCTCAAGAGGCCGCACTCCAATACCATCGTGTGACGCCGTGAAGTTGAAAAATGTCATTCCCGCATCAGGGTAATCAAGATCGCCGAGCCAACTCTGCAAAAGTGATGCATCCTTTCTCAAGTAGGCATCCAGGAGCAGCGGAGCCAGGCTGAACTGATAAACGGCTCGCGCTTCATCGCCCTGTCCAAAGTAACTGATGTTTTCTTGATGCGGCACATTAGTTTCAGTCAGCAGAATGGTGTCAGGGGCTATTACGTCAATGATGCTCCGCATCAATTTGACGATTTCATGGGTTTGCGGTAGATGCATGCACGTTGTGCCGATCTCTTTCCAGAGAAAACCGATTGCATCGAGTCGAATAATTTTTGCACCGTTTTTTATATAAAATAAAAAAATTTCGAGCATTTCCAAAAGCAGGGCAGGCGAAGCAAAGTTGAGGTCCATCTGATCGCTGCTAAAGGTGCTCCAGACATGCCGCTCACCCTGCTTTGTCTGAACCGGGGTTAGCAGCGGTGATGTTCGCGGTCGAGTAACGTTCGAGAGGTCAACATCGGGGTCCACCGCAATAAAAAAATCGTCAAATGGCCGTTCACCATTGAGGTATCCGGCGAACCAGCTGCTCCCTCGAGAACAATGATTGATCACAAAATCTAGTGCCAGATCAAACTTTTGCCCTAGGTGTTTTACGTCTTGCCAATCTCCCAGCGGTTTGCGGATTGCACGATAATCGGTGACCGAGAATCCATCGTCCGAGGAGTACGGAAAAATGGGAAGCAAATGAACTGTGTTTATCGATTGATCGAGTTGGTGGTGCACTAGAAAATTTCGCAAACTACGAAGTGCGGGAATTCCTTCATCGCGGATTTGATCTCCATACGTTATCAAGACCACAGTCGATTCATCCCACAGTGATCTTGACTCGGACCGGTGTGCGGAAATTTCTGGTTGATAATTCGCTATTAACTGCTCTATTTGCGCGGAAACCTCAGTCGTCGCATCACCATACAACACGGAGAGATGCTGTTTCAGCTTGGCGGCAACCGGTGCAGAACTAGACATTGCACGGTCCTTTCTACGAGTGCCATCGGCACCCGCTGCTGCGCTAACCTATGTTCCGTCCTAGCGGTTCGGCCAGGGACCGCAGGGATTCCAATAAGCGATCGAACTCATTAAAGTCCAGCGTTTGTGCCCCATCACTCAACGCGGTCGACGGGTCGGGGTGGACCTCGACCATTAATCCATCAGCGCCAGCGGCGAGACCGGCGCGGGCCATTGCCGATACGTAGTTCCGACGGCCTGTTCCGTGGCTGGGGTCAATTAATATCGGGAGATGGGAGTTCTCTTTTGCGGGAGGCACCACGGACAGATCCAAAGTGTTTCGCGTGTGATCAGTAAAGGTCCGAACTCCCCGTTCGCACAGGATCACATTCTTATTGCCGCCTGCAAGCAAATATTCGGCCGCCATCAGCCATTCGTCCAGTGTGGCCGACATGCCTCGCTTCAGCAGCACCGGTCGATTGCAGCTTGCGACTTTTTTCAGCAGCGAAAAGTTTTGCATGTTCCGCGTGCCGATCTGAATGATGTCGGCAGATGCCGCTACGGCATCCACCTGCTCAGTATCCATGACTTCGGTCACGATGCGGATCCCGGTTTTTTCCCGAGCTCGTTCCAGAATCGCTAAGCCCTCCTGCTCCATGCCTTGAAAACTGTAGGGGCTGGTTCTCGGCTTGAATGCGCCGGCCCGCAGCAAGGTCACGCCACGGCTCATCAGATACTCCGCTACTTGCAGCACATTCGACTCGCTTTCTACGCTGCAGGGACCGGCTATCACGGTGAAGAAAGGTGCGCCGAAACGCGCTGATCCGACCTCCACAATCGTGTCCTCCGGATGCATCTCGCGACTGGCCAATTTATAGGGCCGTGTCACACGAATGAGTTCCCTCACGCCCGGAAGAACCTCCAGACTGCGGGGGTCGACCGACGAGGAATTACCGGTGATGCCGATTGCCGTACGCGTAGGGCCGGGCATCGGATGCGCGTTAAGTCCCATTTTTTCTACGGTCGTAACGACTTGCGCAACCTCCTCCTCGGTTGCCTGATGTTGCATAACCACGAGCATGGCAACTACTCCCTACCTGACGGACTTTATTTGTCGATCAATCATCTTCGTCCCAGTCCTCATCGTCATCCCAGGTGTCCTCATCTTCATCCCATTCTTCATCATCGTCTTCTTCTTCGTCTTCAACTTCTTCCCACTCTTCATCATTGAATCCGTCATCTTCCTCTGACTCTTCGTCATCTTCGTAGTCGTCGTCCTCGTAGTCGTCGTCCTCATAGTCCTCATCGTCTTCGAGGTCATCTTCGAAGTCTTCCTCTACGGTCGCCACTGGAATTTCCTCGCTCGCTTGCGCCGCGTCCCATTGTTTCGATACGTCTGTCGCATCACACACGCTCACCGCTTTACCCTCCTCAATAGGTGGTTCATGTTCAGAATTTTCCCCAGGTGTTCGCAGCATAGACGCCCGCGGAAGTTCGTCAAGACTGCGTAGGCCGAAGACCTCTAAAAAGTCTCTTGTGGTCCCGTAGAGAAATGGACGTCCCAGTTCATCGGCCCGCCCCGAAATTCGGACCATTCCGCGTTCCATCAATTGCCGAAGAATTTCTCCACATTGTACTCCGCGAACCTTTTCGATCTCGGTCCGCATGACGGGCTGGCGATAGGCGACAACCGCTAATGTTTCCATAGCCGGTCCCGACATCCGAGTCTCCCGGGGCACCGAAACCATTTTCCTAATCCACGGGGCAAATATTTTCTGTGTACGAAGCTGGTATCCCCCGGCAACCTCCTCGACCCGAAAGGATCGGCCGCGTTGTTCATAGTGCGTATTTAGTTCTCTCACGAGCGTCCGAGCAGCAGTTCCGTCGGTCAAACGCACAAGCTGCGCTAACTTGCGGCCTGGAAGGGGTTGCGACGCAAGGAATAGAACGGCCTCCAAGTGTGACAGTTGGTCCGGATGCGGCGCGGCCAACACAGTATCGGCACGGGTCGGATCCAGGGGGAGCATTCTCCAGGGATTGCCCCGCTTACCTGTTCGCCGCGCGAGGCTGCCAGCAAAGCGTAAGGATGCGCTGCCGAGATGCCCACCAAGATTGTTAAATAAACGAGAGAGCACCATACAATCCAACAATTTTTCCCAATAAAATTGCTTCTGTTCGAGAGGTGCTCATCGGTTGACCGAAATGAATCGGATGTCGAGCACGTTCAATACACTGATTCAATGTACTGAGATGCGCACGCGGAAGTCCATGCGAAAATAATCGGAAAACCATCGCGACCCCAGGTTCGGCAGATCGGCACAAACTCCCTGCCAAAAAACAGACCGAAGAAATCGTCGCGGCGACCGGGGGCGACGGAAAGTTCATCAACACAACGAAAAAAGGGCGAATTTACTTCTTGCGATGTCGGATCTTTGCCCGCATCCGCCGCTTTTTGCGGCCAATTTTTCGTCGTCCCTTGCCAGACTTTTTAGTACCCAAAATATCAATCCCTGGATCAATTCTACCAAATCGAAATAATTATTTAATCGAAGTTTACCATGCAGTAGACCGCCCGATCAAGGAGCCAGCGGCAGGCCGATCCGAATGCGAATCATTATGCGGCTTGGATTGCAGCGATATTACTGTGGCTGGTTGTAGGAGGGGTTCTGCGTAGGCGTCGTCCAGTCGATCCCGGAGGCAGATGCCAAGGCCAGTTGCAATGCCTGAGTGCCACTGCGACCGTGTCCCTGTGCAACCAACGCCAAATAGAGCTGCTCTGCAAGCGCTAATCCAGGAAGTGATAGTTTCATACGACGCGCTTCTTGGAGGGCAATCCCCATATCTTTCACAAAGTGCTCGACGAAGAATCCAGGTTCAAAGTCACCCTGCAAAATACGAGGCGCCAAATGCGTCAGTGACCAGCTACCTGCCGCACCCGAAGCAACGGATTCAAGCACCTTCTGCAGATCTAGTCCTGCGCGATAGGCATACAATAAGGCTTCGCACACGCCCACCATCCCGCTGGCGATTAGCGTCTGATTGACCATTTTAGCGTGCTGGCCCATGCCGGGGCCTCCTTGATAAACGATGGTCGCCCCCAAGATCTTCAGCAACGGACGCAAATCATCACACGTCTGCTGCGGCCCACCGAGCATGATCGAAAGCGTGCCGGCCCTTGCGCCGACATCACCTCCGGATACCGGTGCATCAATACAAGATAATCCACAGGCCTGTCCCTGCCGCGCAATCTCTTTCGCAAGCAAAGGTTCGCTGGTTGTCATGTCGATCAAAATGGTTCCGGATTTCGACGAGGTGAGTAATCCATCGTTGTCAAGATAAATAGTCCTGACATCTGCAGGGTAGCCAAGCATCGTAAAAACGACATCAGATGCAGCGGCCACCTCGGCGGGATGATCAGCCCAGATGGCTCCCCGGTTGCATACGTCTTCCGCCTTTGCTGCCGTGCGAGTGAAGACGGTCATGGGATAGCCAGCCGCGCAAAGGTGCTGACACATACTTTGCCCCATCACGCCTAGCCCAATCCATCCGATGCGTGTATCTGAGGGAGAAATTTTCATTTACCAACGATCTTCGGGACGGGAAAAAATCTGACTCAGAA
>DLCF01000051.1:0-11507 GCA_002480485.1 Planctomycetaceae bacterium UBA7805 | reverse complement strand
GAATTATCGGGAAGCTCGAGGATGCCATCCTCTTGGCCCGCACCCGAATCAACCGTAATAGGTGGGGGAGTGCTCGACTGCACGGATGGGAATGGCCGCGAACCGTCCGAGAGTCGCGGCTTCTTTGCAAGTGTGGACTTGATCGGTGACCGCGTGGAGGAAGCATCCTTTCTCGACAGGTCTTTTCGGCGCTCCACCCTGTTGTTTCTTTGATCGCCGCCGAAATTTGCAAGCGATTCGCCGTGCGTTTTTTCTTTGGTCTGATCGATGACCGGAGATTGAGACACTTCGGCCGTGACGACTTGATCGGCAGGGCGGGGAAGTTGTTCTTGCGGACGCGTCGATTCCCTTTTTTGTCCCAGGAATCGTTCTATCTCCTTTGCCAGCGCATCCTCTTCCGACGAGGGTGGGATTTTCTGCGGGGGCGGCTGTCGTGACGGTTCAGCTTGCCCCTTGCGGGCCTTGTTGATGCCCCCGATCACTTGACTGATGACCCAGAAGATGACAAACAAAACTGGTACGATCGCACCGAGTATGTCCTGAATGTCTGCCAATAGCATGGGCGTGGAAACTCCTGACTAGTTATGCCGGCCAGAGGCCGCGAACGAGATTCCAGTGTAAAATATATTTGTGGTCAGGAAAAGCGACGCACACCGATGCAGATAAAACGCGGCACACTGAGGTGGCGTTTGATGGTGGCCCGCGAGGCTATAATGAGGGGATTTAATCGGGCAGGGCCGATTGGCCATTTGTCAATTATGCGACGTTGCGAGCCATAAGTCATGAATAACTTCAGACGACAAGCCATGTTGCGCACCTCTTGGGGTATAGGTGTAGCCAATACCGAATCAGTAATGCGATGGAAATGGGTTGGCTGGATACTCACACTACATGTCATAAGCCTCTTTTGCCCGGCGTCCGCAAGTGCAACCACTCCGGCAGTGGAGATTGAAGTAATCCATGAGGGTTCGCGTTCAATTCTCGCGCCCCAACAATGGGCTGAGGTACTAGGCCGGGCAGGTTTCAGCCGTGTTTCGATTCGCAGCAGGCGTGTGGGCGATGAACCGGGCGTGGAGAACATCGGTAGCTCAAAATTTCCTCGGTATCGAGTTGTTGCCTTTTTGCGAGACGACCGACTCGTCCTTCCGCCTACGGAAAAATGCAACCAACGAGAACTCGGAAAGATCAAAGCATGGTTGCGTGAACTACAACAGGGAGGCAATGAAGCTGCAAGCAATCCGATGGGTCCCTTCGGTTTGTCCCCGCCACAGTTGGACCGCGCTCGGCAGCAACTGGCGACTCGTGTTGGTGTCGCCACGGAGGGAAAAAATCGAGCCGAACTTATTAATCAATTAATTAACGATCAACGATTGCCCGTAGAAATCGACATTCGTCAGCGGAACCAAATAGCCGGATCCGGGGCCGTTTCGGATAGTCTGGAGGGACTGGCGACCGGCACTGCGCTGGCCGTGTTATTGCGACCGCTCGGCTTGGGCCTGCAGCCGACCGAGGGAGAACGTTGGCGAGTGATAAAAAAAACCAGCGATAGTCCAGTCTGGCCGGTCGGCTGGGATTCTGATCAATCCGCTGCTCGCACGGTACCGGTGCTTGGCAAGCAGGTTGCGACACAGAAAGTGGCATTGCCGCTCAACGATGCTATTGCCCAACTCGCAGCGCGCTTGGATATCCCCATCCTGCTCGATGATCGCGAATTGGCTAGGTCGAGCGTCAATCGTAAAGCAAATGTCACGATGCGTGCCGGGCGATTTATACATTCTGCAGTCCTGAGACAACTTTTGCGACAACACCAACTCACCTTTGCAGTTCGCCTGGACGATGCAGCACAGCCTTTTCTCTGGGTTTCCACCTTCACTAGTCTGCGCCCAAATGCGCTTTGACCTAAGCGGTAACCGCCGAAGGGGTGACTCGGGCCAGATGTTCCTTGAGAAAAGCACCCAGATCCCCATGCTCCGGATCGCTGTTCTGGAATCCCGCCAGATCGCGGAACGTGAATCGAAAAGTATCGAGTTTGCCGGCGCTGAGCGATCGACTATTGCCCAACCGCGCAATGCGACCAAGCGTGAATTGGCCGTGGGGGCCAGTGATTGATAGCTCGAGTGCCTGCGGTCGTTTGGTATGTAGCGTGGCCCATGGCTCTTTTTGTCCTGCTACAACCAAGTGCACAACTTGCTGGTTGGTCCAGACGAAATCTCCCTCTGGCGCTGTGTTTTCCAGCAAACGATGCAATTTCTCCAAAAGCGAGGCAGGCCACTCGCGTTTCTTTCCGAGAGGAAAACCCTTGGAAGCATAATGCCACTTTTCACCCAGCACTTTCCAGGGCATTACATCCTCGGGGCGCTGTTCTTTTTTGTCGGTGATCTTTTTAAATCCAGCAATGGCCTGGTCGACCATCTGCCAGAAAGCGGGGTTGTCAATCTCCCGCATCGTAGAGACTTGGAGTTCAATCTCCTGCCAGGGGCCGCGCAGATTTTTGCACCGCACACGCTGGTCGGTGCCGTAAATCGGCAGATCGTGCATGTCATTCAGCGGAGTCATGCCGACTTGCTCCACAAGTGTGGCATGCTGGAACGTGCGCGAAGCAGTCCGAAACTTGAGCTTCACTAACCAAGGTTCCCCTGTGAGCGCGTGGAAAAACCAACCATGGGTTTTTTTAGGTGCTGCGATCTCAACCACGGTCCGATTGTTCCAGTCCGTATCCCTGAATCCGCCTGCTCGTTCAATGTATTCTACAACCCGTTCGACAATCGCGCCGTCCCAGTTGCATGGTTCTCCGCTTCGGGCGACGCGCGTTCTAGTATGCCAACGATGGCCATCGATTTCCCAAGGCATCTTCTGACTGTTGCCAATGTCCGAAATATCAATGTCATCGAATTTCTCTTTGGTTTCCGCAGCGAAATTATACAATTTGCGTTTTTTGTAAGGGCCCTGTTCAAGTACTTCGGCAAGTACTTCGCCGGTATGGCTTCGCGGTATTCGCTTACTTTTCACCGCCTTCTTTGCATACCGTGCAACCTGTTCAGGAGTCCCCCAGGTAACCACCTCGCCTCCGTCACTTCCGGCTTCAGGACCAAGTTCAATTACCCAGTCGGCCGACTTGATGACATCAAGGTTGTGTTCAATCACCACAACCGAATTACCAAGATCGACTAGGCGATGCATTACATCCAGCAGTTTACGCAAGTCTTCAAAGTGCAGTCCGGTCGTCGGTTCATCGAGCAAGTAGAGGGTCTGTCCTGTATCCGGACGTGATAGCTCAGCGGCTAACTTGACCCGCTGCGCCTCACCACCCGAAAGCGTCGGTGCCGCCTGTCCAAGTTGCAGGTAGCCGAGTCCGACATCGCATAGGGTATTAAGAATCCGCCGAATCTTCGGTATTTTGTCAAACAACTGCAACGCGTCTTCGCATGGCATTTCCAGGACATCAGCAATATTACAACCATGATACTCTACGCTCAGCGTTTCCGGGTTGTATCGCTTTCCATGGCAAGTGTCGCACTCGACCCAGATGTCCGGTAGAAAATGCATCTCAACCGCCAGTTGCCCATTTCCATCGCAATTATCGCAACGTCCGCCTGCAGCGTTAAAACTGAATCTTCGTGGCGTATACCCTCGTACCTTAGCCTCGGGAAGTTGCGCAAAGAGGTTGCGTATCAGATCAAACAACCCCGTATAGGTCGCTGGATTCGACGTTGGCGAGTTCCCGAGCGGTCGCTGATCGACCCGAATTACCTTGTTGATGTGCTGAATACCGCGAATCTCATCGTGTGGTGCCGGACTGGTTTGCGCGCGGTGAAGGCGTCGGGCCAGTGCGTTGTAGAGAATATCATTGACCAGGGAACTCTTCCCGCTACCGCTGACGCCGGTGATCGCCGTGAGCGTGCCAAGAGGAATTGCGACATCCAGGTTCTGCAAATTGTTGTGTCGAGCCCCAATGATTTCAATTCTTGCGGCCATCGGAATGCCCGGTTTGCGGATGACACGCGGCGACTGAGTCGATTTTTTGCTGCCCTTTTTTTTCGGTGTCACCGATTGCTCAATCGGATCGGTTCGACGATTGGTGGGAATCGGGATTGCTTTCTTGCCGGTAAGGTACGGGCCTGTGATTGAGCCGCGTTTGCGACCCAGGGCCTTTTCGTTGCCCTGGGCTACAATTGTCCCGCCGTGGCGTCCTGCACCAGGGCCGAAGTCAAGTAGATGATCGGCTGCAGCGAGCACCTCCTTGTCATGTTCCACCAGCAACAATGTGTTGCCCAAGTCGCGGAGTTGCCGAAGCGCGGATAGCAGACGTCGGTTGTCGCGTGGATGCAATCCGATGGTAGGTTCGTCGAGCACGTAGAGCACCCCGCAAAGTCCGCTACCAACTTGGCTTGCAAGTCGGATACGTTGCGATTCACCGCCCGAGAGGCTAGGCGCAGGACGAGCCAGAGAAAGGTAATCCAACCCCACGTCACAGAGAAAGGTAACGCGGTTGGTTATTTCGCGGACCAGTTCGCCGGCGATCTTTTTTTCCCGCTTATCCAGTTTCCAGCGGCCGATTTCATCACGTAACACACCGAGTGGCAAGCAACAGAAATCAGCGATCGTTTTGCCGCGAAATTGGACGGCAGAGGCATCATCTCGCAATCGACTGCCACTGCATTGACTGCATTCGACCTCGCTGAGTAAGTGCTCCATTCTTCCCCGCAATCGGGCCGAGAGTCGCGCTGCCTCATCGAGTGCGGGATAAAGTCCTTTATATTGGAAGCGGAAGAGTGGGGGACTGTGTTTTGCCCGTTTACGATCGGACCGCACTTCTAGCCACGTTTCACCAGTTCCATACAGCACCGCCCGCCGCGCGGTGTGCGACAACTTTTCAAAGGGTTCGTCCACCGGAAAGTCAAGCTGCGCCGCCAGCGCATCGAGCATCCACTGGGATATCTGCTGATCCACATGCGGCCAGATCGCGACCGCCCCTTCACGCAAGGAGCGTTTTCCATCACGAAGCAGTGCTGTCAGATTGGTACCGGTCTCAGTGCCCAACCCCTCGCACGATTCACACCAACCCAAAGGGCTGTTAAAAGAGAAGTGATGCGGTCCAAGAGGTTCGAAACTGCGACCACATTGATCGCAGGCAAAGTGCTGGCTATGAGTTTCCACCCTCCAGCGATCTTCTGACTTTTCTTGATTGACCTCCGCAATCCGGACGGTACCTTCCCCGATCCCCAGCGCTGTTTCGACACTCTCGGCTACGCGACCCCGAGTGTTTGCCCGAATCGTGACGCGATCGACCACAACCTCCACGGTGTGTTTTCGTCGACGATCGATTTCGGGGGTCTCATCGATCGAATACGTCTGTCCATCAATCCTTACTCGTACATAACCACGTGCACGGACTTGGTCCCAAAGTGCTTCATATTTTTCACCGACTGAGATTGTTAACGGTGCAAGCAGGTAGAGTTGAGTCCCCTGGGGTTTTGCGACGATCCGCTCGATAATTTCATCAACCGTTTGCGTACCAATTACTGCAGCGCATGCCGGACAGTGAGGAGTACCAATTCTCGAGATTAAGATCCTTAAATAATCATAAATCTCGGTCACTGTGCCGACGGTCGAGCGGGGCGTGTGTCCCATATGTCGCTGTTCGATAGCAACAGAAGGGGAGAGTCCCTCAATTTGGTCGAGGGGTGGCTTCTGCATTTGAGCAACAAATTGACGCGCGTAACTGCTTAAACTTTCGACATAGCGTCGCTGTCCCTCGGCATAAATCGTATCCATCGCCAACGAGGTTTTTCCGCTCCCGCTTACGCCACAGCAGACGGTCATAGCATCTCGTGGTATTTTTACGTCGACTCCCTTGAGATTATGTTGTCGAGCTCCTCGCACGCGAATTTCACGGGAGGCCGTTTTGGATTTCTTTGTCACCCGTTGTGCCGCTGATGTGTCTGCTGCCGTGAAGTAACGTTTGAGTGATTGACCCGTATGGGAAGCACTGACCCGAGCAATCATTTCTGGCGTTCCCTCCGCGACTATCTGTCCGCCCGCCGCACCCCCCTCTGGTCCGAGATCAATCACCCAATCGGCGGTTTTGATCACATCAAGATTATGTTCAACCACTAGTACTGTATTGCCGGCGTTGACAAAATTTTGTAGCACGGATAGTAGCATCTTGATGTCAGCAAAGTGTAAACCGGTCGTTGGCTCATCGAGCAGATAGAGTGTTTTTCCGGTACTGCGCTTGACCAACTCCCGTGCGAGCTTGATTCGCTGTGCTTCACCACCGGACAACGTGGGTGAAGGTTGACCGAGTTTCATGTAATCCAGCCCGACGTCATGCAATGTTTTCAGCTTGTCATGAATTTTGGGAATGTTTTCAAAGTGGAGTAGGGCTTGCTGAATATCCATTTCGAGCACGTCGGCAATTGATTTTCCCTTGTAGCGAATTTCCAGCGTTTCCCTATTGAATCGTTTTGCGCTGCAGATCGGGCATGGTACCCAAATCGCGGCAAGAAAATCCATTTCCAATTTATTGGCACCGCAACCCTCGCACGCTTCGCAACGCCCGCCCCGCACATTGAAACTGAAGCGCCCCGCCGAATAACCTCGGCGTTTTGCATCGGGCAGTTGGGCATACAGCTTGCGGATCTCATCAAGCACCTTGATGTAGGTTGCCGGATTTGAGCGAGGTGTTCGGCCGATGGGTGATTGATCGATGGCAATCAGCTTATCGAGATGCGCGAGACCTTCGATCGCAGTGTGCACGCCGGGGTCGCCCTTCCCAGCGTTTAGATCTCGGCGCAATGCTTCAACGAGAATATCGCTCACCAGCGAACTCTTTCCCGATCCCGAAACGCCCGTGACGCATACGAGCATTCCAAGAGGAATTTCAACGTCTACGTTTTTCAGATTATTATGCGTCGCTCCAACGACCCGAAGTGACCGTTTATCCCGCTCGCGCCGCTGTGCGGGAATCTCAATCCGCTCTTTGCCTGCAAGATATTGTCCAGTCAAACTCCGTTTTTCGCGGGCGATCGCCTGCCAGTCTCCCTTCGCGACAAGCTCGCCACCACGAACACCCGGCCCTGGCCCAAAGTCGATGACATGATCGGCGGCACGCATCGTATCTTCATCATGTTCCACAACCACCACTGTATTGCCCAGGTCGCGCAGCTGGTTGAGCGTGTCGAGTAAACGATTGTTGTCACGTGTATGGAGTCCGATGGATGGCTCATCCAGGATGTAGAGGACACCGACCAAACCACAACCGATTTGGCCGGCAAGTCGGATACGTTGTGATTCGCCGCCGGAGAGGGTGGGTGCGGTGCGATCTAAACTCAAATAATCAAGACCTACATTTTCGAGAAAACCGAGTCGCCCCCCAATCTCTTTAACCAGTTCTTCCGCGATAGTTTGTTGAGTATCCGTGAGCAGCAGTTTACTGAAAAATTGAACGGCATCCGAAACCGGTAAATTGCAGAGTTCGGGTAGTGTGCGGGACGGATTTTCTGCAAACTTTGGATCGGCACTTGCGATCCGCACCGCGCGTGCCTGCGGGTTGAGTCGCTGTCCCTGACAGTCGGGACAGCGGATGGTATTCATATATTTTTCAAGCTTTCGGATCTGTGGTGTGCTGCGACTACTGCGGTACTTCGATAGAAGCTCGGGGATAATTCCGTCAAAAGTGCCACCATGTTTCATGCCTCGCTGCCCACCACGCCAGGTGTAGGTGATGTGCTGGTCACCGGTGCCCCATAGCCAGAGATTCTGTAGTTCCTCATCAAGCTCTTCCCATGCGGTTTCCAGCATTGTTCCGGGTGGCAGTTCTCGCAGTCGCTCTACCGTCTCAGCGACACCCTTAAAAATGTGTCGTTTCCAGCGCCCCTGATCCTTTAGTCGTCCAATCAGTTCCACAGCCCCTTGTTGAATCGAGCGATCGGGATCGGGAATGAGTAATTGCGGATCAAAACTAAAAAATTCGCCTAGCCCGTCACAAGCCTCACACATACCCTGCGGACTGTTGAAGCTGAAGAGCTGAGGCGAGAGCGGCTCAAAGCTGACGTTACAGTGCGTGCAAGCAAATTCAGAAGAAAGTTGCAATTCCGATCCGGAGACATCGGTCAAAGAATTCTCCTTCTTTTTATTTCCTGCTTTGGTGGTTTGTCCGCCACTTGACACGCCTTGCGGGTCGGCGAGCACCACCAGATTGCCTTTTCCGACCGTGAGGGCCAGTTCAACCGCCTCGGCTAAGCGGCCCCGTTGACGCTTGGCAATTTTTACGCGATCTATAACGACTTCAATGTTATGCCGCATCTGTCGATCAAGACTCTGGTCTTCAGTAAGGCTCGCGATTCGTCCGTCGATGCGTGCACGGGAAAAACCTTGTCGTAGCAGATCATCGAATAGGTCGCGAAATTCTCCCTTCTGTCCACGGATGAGCGGTGCAAGCACGACGATCGGCGTGCCCTCCTCGAAGTTGAGGATTTGGGCAATTATCTGCTCGCGGGTTTGTGCCGTCACTGGTCGATTGCATTTAGGACAGTGTCCAAGCCCGACTCGAGCGTAAAGCACTCGTAGGTAATCGTAGATTTCGGTAATTGTGCCCACTGTCGAGCGGGGATTGCGCCCAGAAGTTTTCTGCGAGATGGAAATAGTGGGGCTCAAACCTTCGATCGAGTCAACTTCCGGTTTGGGCATTTGCCCCAGAAATTGGCGGGCGAAACTCGAAAGACTTTCGACGTACCGCCGTTGGCCTTCGGCAAACACAGTATCAAAGGCGAGCGAACTTTTTCCGCTTCCACTGACACCGGTCAAACAAATCAATTGATTGCGCGGAAGTGTTACATCAATCGAGCGAAGGTTGTGCTCTCGAGCACCTTTAACTTGAAGATCTGAAGAAGGCATAATGACTGGCGACTTGGTGTGGCCGCAAAGATCGACAACGAGTGAAAGCTCGGTCACAAATGAAAGGCGGGTGCAGAATCGGATTGTAATCTGCAGAAGCGATTGATTGAATCCCGCGCGGATCCAGTTGTCACCGAGAATCTTGATAACGAGCAGTCCGGTCTACCGTTGGTAGTAAGATGAGGTCTTCGTTGACCGGATCCCAAAAACGGGCTATACTAGAAGTAAACTGTGGTTGCGGTTGATACCGACACAACCTTCCTATGGGGTCCGTTGGCACATGGATCCCCCGCAACTGCCTGACGCTTCGGCCCCTGGATGATGTTGATTTGTTTTTTCGTCCGCCGACTTGTCTCGAATCTGTTTCTGACGCAGCGTATACGATTTTTGACAACCGTACCCCTGCTGCTTTTCTTTTCAGTTGGTGGCTCGCTTTCCGCATCACCCGATCAGCACATTGCATTTTTTGAAGAGCAGATTCGTCCGCTGCTGCACACGCACTGCAGTGAGTGTCATGGTGAAGAGAAACAAGAAAGTGGATTAAGAGTTGATCGACGTGCAGCCTTCTTTGCCGGTGGTGATACCGGTTCAATCCTTTCGCCGGATTATCCGGATGAAAGTCTGTTGCTGAAAGCTGTCCGTTACGAAGACGATTTACAAATGCCACCAGATGATCCGCTTCCTGCAGATGCAGTCGCATTATTGACGCGGTGGGTCGAGATGGGCGCGCCCTGGCCTGAGGACACAGCACCACAGAATGATGTCACTCCCTTAGCACGCATCGAGCAGATTCAGCAGTCGCACTGGTCATTGCAACCCGTTCAGCGCCCCGAAATACCGGCTGTTCAGAAAGTCGACTGGCCGCGGAATGCGATCGATCATTTCATTCTCTCAGCACAGGAGACATTGGGCCTGACGCCATCTCCTCGCGCCACCGCACCGCAATTACTGCGGAGAGCGAGTGTTGATCTGACGGGACTGCCACCGACCGCTGAAGATCGTGCTCGATTTCTTGCATCCGACAGCGAACTGCCATGGAATGCAATAATTGATTCGCTGCTGGATCGACCTGAATACGGCCAGCGGTGGGCAAGGCATTGGTTAGATGTTGCACGCTACGCCGATACAAAGGGCTATATCGGTGTCGGTAAACGCGAGGAGCGATATGCGTATGCGTGGACCTATCGTGATTATGTGGTGCGTGCTTTGAATGAGGATGTGCCGTTTGACGATTTCATTCGTCATCAACTCGCCGCCGACTTGCTTGATCTGCCGCCCGATGAGCAATGGAAGCTGGCCGCCATGGGATTTTTAACATTAGGCAATCGATTCATTCACAAGCGGCACCGTATTGTTGGCGACCAGATTGACGTAACAATGCGAGGTTTCCAGGGTTTAACGCTGATGTGTGCGCGTTGCCACGATCATAAATTTGATCCAATTGCGATGGAGGATTATTACGGCCTGTATGGCATTTTTGATAGCTCGATCGAACCCTCTTATGATGCCAAGCCGTTGCTTGCAGAGGAACCTGACGATGATGTGCAATATGCAAAATTTAAAAAAATATTCAGCGAACGGATCAATAAGTTCCACCAGCGGCGTCAGGAGTTGCGAGTTCAAATCAGTCAAGAGATGCGATCGTTTGTGGGCGACTACCTGGAATATGTCATTCATGAAACAATGCCCGCCCATCGCACGAAGACCGATTTAAATTACAAAACTGACCGCGTGCTTCTTCGAAGACATAATCTGGTTGCCGATGGCGGTGTAGTGCTTTGGGCCCGCTATCTCGCTGATCGAAAACAGGATCCCGTTTTTGGAGTCTGGCACCAGTTAGCGGCATTGGAGCGTGAAAATTTTGCAGCCGAGGCCGAGCAAGTCATCGAGCAGACGAATGATGCGAATTTGAAAATCCGTGAGGCTCTGCAACAAAATAGCCCGCAGTCGATGGTCGATGTAGCCCGAATCTATGGACGTGTGCTTGAAGCGATCGACGCGAAGTGGCAGTCGATCACCAAGCTCGACCCGGGAGACGCGAGACTTGAAAACGACGATGAGGAGCAACTGCGTCAGGTTCTCTATGGTCCCGGTTCCCCGGCGATGGTGGAGAATGATGAGCAGGCGCAAAATCTCTATCACATCAAAGAGAACAATGATTTGCGATCCCTAGATCAGATGGCGCAAAATACGGTCGTGCAGTTTATCGAGACTGTACCCCCACGGGCGATGACGCTCGTCGATCGACAAGAACCCCGCGATGCGGTGATGCACATTCGCGGTGACTGGCGGAGGAAGGGGCAGCAGACGGAAAGACGCTTCCTACAAATGCTTTCAGGCGGCGCTTTTGCCGCAATTGATTCAGGCAGCGCCTACCGTGAGGGAAGCGGTCGATTGCAGTTGGCCGAGGCAATTGCTAGTCCGCACAATCCTTTGACTGCAAGGGTTATTGCCAACCGCATCTGGCAATGGCACTTCGGCGAGGCTCTGGTCGCAACACCGAGCGATTTTGGTACCCGCTCACCCGAGCCGATCCATCGCGATCTGCTCGATTATCTGGCATCCTATCTGATCGAAAATAATTGGTCGCTCAAATCGCTTCATCGATT
>DLCF01000086.1 GCA_002480485.1 Planctomycetaceae bacterium UBA7805 | reverse complement strand
GATCTGGATTTTACGACCGTTTGGCGCATTGCTGAACAGTTGCGACGCATAATAGCTGCCGTGATGCAGTTGGTGTTTGCCCTCGTGCTCGGGTGTGAAGACCTTGCCGTCAAATTTGCCGACCGCATAACGTCCGTCGGCCGCAAACACGATCCACCGCGTATTTTCCGGATCTCCATCGACCGGTAACTCAAAAATCTCCGGGCACTCGTAGTAATTCGGTAACTTGCTCTCTCGTGTCCACTGCTTCAGATCGGGTGAACTGTAAAAGGCCACCGAACGTCCGTCTGCTTCGGATTCATCGTAGACGGCCATCACCCAGTGCCCGGCATTTTCATGCCAGATAATCTTCGGATCGCGTCCCTTATGCTTGACCACAGGGTTGCCCTCGTATTCGGTGAACGTGAGTCCTCCGTCGTTGCTGAAGGCCAGGCATTCGCCACGCCCGGTGCTGGTCCAACTGGCCACGATCGGTGGCTGATCCCCCTGCTGCCAACCCGCCGTATTTTTTTCGTCGATGACCGCACCGCCCGAAAAGGCAAAGTCGCCCCGCGCTTTGTTATAGATCGCAATCGGCAGTTGCTCCCAATGCACCAGATCATCACTGACCGCATGCCCCCAGTGCATGTTGCCCCATTTCCAGCCATACGGATTGTGCTGGAAATAAAGATGCCACTTGCCGTCCTGATAGACCATGCCGTTGGGATCGTTATTCCAACCCAGTTTCTGTGAAAAATGGAACTGCGGTCGTAGTGACTCACTATAGAATGAGTCGCTTCCGGGAATCGTATCGGCCTGTCGGATCGCTGCCAGTTGCTCGTCAGATGCTCCGCGTGCAACGACGGTCGCCGTTTTGTCACCAAAGGGCTCCAGGTCCAGAAAGGCCCAGAAGTCAGCATCCACACCCACGGGTGCCAACTCGCAGTCGAATTGCCGAGCCGGCGTGCCATCGATTTCAAAATCAACCGCAACGCTTGGCGCGTTGTTTTTAATCGGAATCAATAGATATTTTGCTTCCAACGGGATCGATCGCCGCGCAATCGATTTTTCTTTTTTAGCGTCCTGGGCATGAAGGGCTGAAACGGAAAGCAGCAGGCCAAACGCTAGCAGAAATCCAATGTGTTGCCGCAGAACGCAAAATCGTGCAGTCATAACCAGAGTCCCTGCTTCCTGTCGAGAAAACGTGTTGTAAACCGAATTACAGTTGTCCCGCCGATGTGGCGGCTTGAAGTTGTTCGATCGCGTGGAGAGTTGCCGCCTCCACGGCCTGTTGCCAGGCACCCTCTCCGAATGTTTCTGCATAAGGTTCGCGGCGGTAGGCAAAAATGATCGCCCGCGAACTGTTGATCACCGCACCGAGTCCTCGCGCATCAAAGGCGCCAGCGACGTCCGAGGCATCGGCGCCCTGCGCCCCGAATCCGGGCACAAGAAACCACGTGTGAGGCATCAGATCTCGCAGATCGACCAACTGTTCCGGATGCGTGGCCCCGACCACCGCGCCGACGCAGCCATAGCCGCCCTCCGTGCTGGTTTTGGCTGCTTGCTCCTCGACCAGGGCGGCAACATGTTGATAGATGGGGGCTCCGTCAAACGTGAGGTCCTGAAAGGTGGCACCCCCGGGGTTGGAAGTTTTGACCAGTACAAAAATTCCCGCGTCTCGCTCCTGCGCAACCTCAACAAATGGCTCGAGACTGTCATCACCCAGATAGGGGTTCACCGTGAGCCCATCGGCACCCCAAGCGCTGGCCTCCCTTCCCAAGTACGCTTCGGCATAGGCCACGGCCGTCGACCCGATGTCACCCCGCTTGGCATCGAGAATGACCAGCAGGTTTTTTGAGGTGGCATAGGCAATCACCTCAGCCAGCGCAGCGCCTCCGGCCGGGCCGAGTTGCTCGAAAAATGCAGCTTGTGGTTTCACCGCCGGAACCAGAGGTGCCACCACGTCGATCACATCGCGGCAGAATTGCATGTATACGGCGGCCTTAGAGAGCGGTGTTTCATCGCCGGCCGACTCTCTCAGGGCTGCGGGAATCTGCTCCCAGCGAGGGTCAAGACCGACCAGCAGCGGGGTTCGCTTCATTTGGACCGCTTCGCTGAGCCGCTCGGTAAAGGTTGCCACGCGTTGCTATCTCTCGGTTGAAGTTTGAAACATGTCGCTGGAAAGTTCCCCCATGATACTGTTTTTTTTCTCGGCGGATACTCGCAGTGGTGCAAAGAAATCGCATCGGCCATTGCCTCGTAGCCGACGATGTGCGATCATCTGAACATCGGGGTGTGGCGCAGCTTGGCTAGCGCGTTTGACTGGGGGTCAAAAGGTCGCAGGTTCAAATCCTGTCACCCCGACTCGCGGCCAACGGTCGCAGGAGCAGAGAGAAAAATCGAAAGGAACGCCTTTTGACCCAGTTTATCGCTCTGCTTTCAGTTTGTTTCGCGGATTGCCGCCTGCTGCTGCGGGTGGTCGCGGGTGCCTTCGTGGCCTGCCTGCTGCCGGTGGCCGTTGTCTTTGGCGCACCGGATCACCCGAATATCGTGATTGTCATGGCGGACGATATGGGTTTTTCGGATATCGGCTGCTATGGGGGTGAAATTCAAACGCCTCAGCTCGATCGACTCGCTGCGGAAGGAATACGATTCACCCACTTCTATAATGCCGGTCGCTGCTGCCCCACGCGGGCGAGTCTGCTGACCGGTCTCTATCCGCATCAATGCGGCGTGGGCAACATGATCCGCGATCAGCAGTTGCCCGGTTACCGCGGCCAACTGAACCGCGACTGCGTGACAATGGCTGAAGTGCTGCGCACGGCAGGCTACTACACTGCGGCGATCGGTAAATGGCACTTGACCCGCGACGATTCACCGGGCGATCCTGCAGCCGATCGCAGCTCCTGGCCGCGGCAAAGGGGGTTCGATTACTTTTACGGTACCCTACCCGGTGGCGGCAGCTATTTCACTCCGAAAGGACTCACTCGCGGTAACGACCCGGCGCGGCCCGACGATGATTTTTACTACACTGATGCGATTAGCCGCGAGGCGGCAGCCGCGGTCGAGCGAGCCGCTGAAATGCATAAGCCACTGTTTCTTTACGTGGCTTACACCGCACCGCACTGGCCGCTGCACGCGCCGGAGCAGGATGTGGCCCGCTATCGCAAACTCTATGCGCGTGGCTGGGACAAACTGCGGCAAGCTCGCTACGAGCGGATGATCGAAATGGGACTGATCGATCCGCAATGGAAGCTCAGTCCTCGCGACAGCCGCGTGCCGGCATGGGAGGATGCGGAGCAAAAAGAATGGCAGATCGAACGGATGGCGGTTTATGCAGCGCAAATCGATCTGATGGATCGGGGCATCGGCCAGATCGTCGAAGCGCTTAACGAGACCCACCAGATGGATAACACGCTCTTCATTTTTCTCGCCGACAACGGTGGTTGTTCGGAGATCATTCCCGTTCGATCCCTGCCAGCCGATCATCCCGAAGCGAAGTTTGGCAACCTGCCGGGTGTGATGCCCGGTGACGATGAGACATTCTCCAGTTACGGGATCGGTTGGGCCAATCTTTCCAACACGCCCTTCCGAAAATACAAGACACTGCAGTTTGAAGGGGGCACCGCTTCTCCGCTGATCGTGCATTGGCCCGCAGGCATTGCCACAAAACGCGATGGCTCCCTGGTCAACCAACCGGCGCACCTGATTGATCTGATGGCCACGGTGGTTGATGTGTCTGGCGCCACCTATCCGCAAACGATCGATGGTCATCCGATCCAGCCGATGGAGGGCATCAGTCTCACTCCGGTCCTTGCGGGACGTTCACTGCAGCGGGATACACCGCTGTTTTTTGAACATATCGGCCACCGCGCCGTGCGCGAGCCCCGCTGGAAACTGGTCTGTCGCGGTCCCTATGCGCCCTGGGAACTTTACGACATGCAGGCCGATCGGACCGAACTCGATGATCGGGCTGCCGAGCAACCGGAGCGGGTGAGGCAGATGGTTGCCGCGTGGGATCGATGGGCAAACCGCGTGCGTGCCAAACCTTGGCCGCATACGCCACCCCGCAAGCCGCGGCAGGAAAAAAACTAGCAGCGGCGATGAGGAGGCGAGCTTACAGGTTCAACTGTTGTTCGTACTCGGGCGAAACAAAGTCATCCTTAACGCTCATCAGCGCAATTCGCGCCACAGCACGTGGCGGCAAGATGCGAGTGATCACGTTGCGGACAAAAATTGCCAGATGGCCTTTCGGCAGGTAAGTCGGCGCAACCTTGAGCGCGTTTTTCTGTTTTTGCTTGATCAATGGTTGCAGTCGCTCTTCATAGCGGGCAAAAGCGGTCTGATAATCGTCTCCGGCAAGCGCCAATTCACCGGCCAGCACATAGGCCTCGAGCATCCCCATCCCGGTTCCCTCACCTGCGAGTAACGACAGGCAGGCCGCAGCATCCCCGACCAGCGCCACCCTGCCGCGGGTCCAGTGGTCCATGTGGATTTGACTCACCACGTCATAATAGATGTGGTTCATTTGATCGAGCGCGTCGAGAATCTGCGGGCATTCCCAGCCCATGCCGGCAAACCCTTGTTTTAACTCCTCGCGCTTCTCATCGTCGGTTCGGGGCACGCCGGGACCGACCAGCGGTTCGCGGATACCGAGCAAAAAGAGTGTTTTGTCGTCCCGCTTGGAAAAGCGTGAGACCTGCCGCTTCGGTTCGGTGTGGGAAATGAAGGTCAACTCATCACGCGGTTGATAGCTATCGACCTCAACCGCTGCAACGCGCATCTCAAGATATTGTTCAAATTGTTCCATCGGCCCGAATGTCAACTCACGCACGCGGGAGTGCAGGCCATCGGCACCGATCACCAAATCGAACGCTCGCGGCGAGGCTTGCTCGAATGTCACATCGACCCGATCCTCGTGTTGATCGATTGAGTCAATTGAATCGCCGAAGAGCATTTCGACCTTACCATCCACTAACCGGAAAAGGGCCATCGCTAGATCGCCTCGTTCTATCGTGACGAATCGGTCGTCGACCATGTGACTTAGAATTTGCGGATCGAAGGACGCGTCTGCTTTACCGGCATCGTCTACCCACCGCACCTCTTGCACGTGGTAGCCGAGTTCAAGCAGCTCCGGAAGGATGCCCATCTTTTCGGCCTGGTCGTAGCCGAGTCCCCAGCAGTCGACCAGATAGCCACCGGGCCGCGGACCCGGCGCCCTTTCAATCAGCGTCGGTTCGTGACCGAAGCGGTGCAGCCAATAGGCCAGTGCAGGACCCGCGATCCCCATGCCGTTAATGGCAATTTTCATCGTGCTCATGCTCTCCGCTTCAGGATACGAGGCCGTCACTTTATATTCACCGCCACGAATCACCGCGCGATGCATCACCTTTTAACCGGCTCCGGCATGATAAAAAGCCCCCGCCACTATTTTTTCTAAATTTTCTGCGGTAATGCGGGAGTGCCATTCACCAATCTTCGCTGGTGATCAAACTGCCTCGATACGCCGAGTCTATTTCGCTACAATTATGGCCGCGTTCTTCCTTCAAGACTTTTTTGGGGATCGATCATGACTCTGGCTTCCTTTTTGTTCTTTACCATGCTTGTGGCTGTGATTACCTATTTGGTGACCCGCCGGGATGACCACGCATCGAGCCGTGGCTATTTTCTAGCCGGTCGTAGTCTGACCTTTCCAGTGATTGCCGGTTCGCTGCTGCTGACCAACCTTTCAACCGAGCAAATGGTGGGACTTAACGGAGCAGCCTTTATGGACGGGTTCTGCGTTATGGTCTGGGAGGTCTGGTGCGTGATCGCCATGGTCACCATGGCCCTCTTTTTTCTCCCCCGCTATCTCAAAAGCGGCATCGCCACAATTCCCGAATATCTGGAAATTCGTTTTGACCATCAGACCCGTGTGTTTTGTAACCTCATTTTCCTGATAGCGTATGTCGCGATTCTCCTTCCGATCATTCTCTACACCGGGGCGACCGGAATGATCGGTATCCTGGATGTGGGCGCGCTGACCGGTATTGAATCACCAACCACCTTGCTCTGGAGTATTGTCTGGATGGTGGGGATCATCGGTTCGATCTATGCCCTCTGGGGAGGGCTCCGTACTGTGGCAATCTCCGACACGCTTAACGGCATCGGACTGCTGATCGGTGGTTTTTTGATCGCCTATTTCGGCCTCGCCTATCTCGGTGGTGGCAGCATGACCGGTGGGGTCGAAAAATTACAGAATCTGCCGGAGGGAACCTTCAACTCGATTGGCGGAGAGGACAGTTCGGTGCCATTCGGCACGCTTTTTTCCGGCGTGATCCTTCTCACCTTTTTCTACTGGACCACCAACCAGCAGATCATCCAACGGACTTTTGGTGCCAATTCTCTGGCAGAAGGACAGAAGGGTGTGCTACTGACCGGGGCGCTCAAGCTACTCGGCCCGGTTTATCTAGTATTGCCTGGCATTATCGCTATCGCCCTGTTCGCGGAGGACGGTATCAAGCCAGATCAGGCTTACGGCCGCCTCGTAAGCACAGTGCTGCCGAACTGGCTGACCGGTTTCTTTGCTGCGGCGATGATCGGCGCTATTCTCTCAAGCTTCAATTCCGCCCTGAACAGTTCCTGTACTCTTTTCAGCCTCGGGCTTTACAAGGGCGTATTTCAGAAAGGGGCCACCGAAGAGCAGGTGGTCCGCTCCGGAAAAATATTCGGCTTGATCGTGGCGATTGCCTCGATGACGATCGCGCCGTTTTTGGCGCAAACCGAGAGTATTTTCGGCTATCTGCAGAAGATGAACGGCATGTACTTTATTCCGATCTTTGCCGTTGTGTTGGTCGGCATGCTCACGAGCCGCGTGCCGGCTCGAGCGGCCAAAGCAGCCCTCTGGACTGGAATCATCATCATTCCCCTCGGTTACTTCGTCTACCCGTTCAACCTGGTTGTCGAGTCGATGCATGAATTTCATTTTCTCGGCATCGTGTTTGCTTATCTTGTGCTGCTGCAACTGATTCTCGGCGCGATCTGGCCTAGGGAGACCGAGTTTGTGCAGGAGGATGTCGGTGCGGTCGATATGACGCCTTGGCGACACGCGAAGCTGGTGGGCCTGATCCTGGTGATTGCGGTGTTCGCAATCTATATCTGGTTTGCCGACTTTACGGTACTGCAGGCCGCAACGTAGCATTTAAAACGCGCAGACCAGGCGGTTCCTAGCACACTCTATCCGCGCGCCTAGTCCGCTAGTGCTTTGGTCACGCTATTGGCGATACCTTTTTTGGCCTTCTCTTTGTAGATCATGGCCGCAAAGGGAAGTTCCAGATTCACCGTCACGCTCGTCGGATCGACCTGGATATCACCTTGAATCGTGAAGCCGAGGCTTTTGAATTTGAAGTCGGCCCGATCTTCCTGCCAGTCGAGCGAAAGATCTTGGCCCTGAAAGTCGGTCACGGTTTTTTCAATCGCCGGAGTGACCTTCTGCACCACCGTCCCGATCGATTGGTTGTGCTCAACAGTAACGGTAACCTTCGGCATGGGAGATTCTCCTGCTCAGATGTGACGAAAACGATTTTGGCTCGATCGTTTAGGGAAAAGCAAGCGCGGTCAGGTGGCTGCCAGTTGACGACCGGCTCGTTTCCGAGCGGTTTGCGAAAGCAACATTTTTCTCAATCGCAAACTACTGGGTGTGATTTCCACCAGTTCATCATCGGCAATATACTCCAGCGCCGCTTCGAGCGAGAGGATCCGTGGTGGTTTGAGCAAAATATTGCGATCGCTTCCGGCTGCACGGATGTTGGTGAGCTTCTTTTCTTTAGTGGGATTTACATCCATGTCGCCACTGCGGCTATTTTCCCCCACCACCATCCCCTCATAGACTTCATCACCCGGGGCCACAAACATTTCGGCCCGCTGCTGTAAGCCGTCGAGGGCAAACCCAACCGCTTTGCCCGAGACCATGGAAACAAGCACACCATTAGCGCGTCCCGGCAGGTCGGACTCCATCGGACGGTAACTCTCATAACGATGATGAATGACGGCCGTCCCCTTTGTAGCGTTCAATAACCGCGTACGGATCCCGATCAATCCTCGCGATGGAATAATGAAAGAGAGCAGTGTCAGATCACCACGAGTAGACATGTCGGTATTCTCTCCGCGACGATTACCGACCATTTCCATTACGGGGCCCAGATACTCGTGTGGAACTTCGATCGAGAGGGTTTCAAATGGTTCCTGCTTGACACCACGCTCCTCGCGGAGAATCACCTGCGGTTTACCGACCGACAATTCATAGCCCTCGCGGCGCATGGTCTCGATCAGCACCGAAAGATGAAGAATGCCGCGCCCTGAGACGGCAAAGGAATCGCTGTCCGGAACCCGCTCCACGCGAAGCGCAACATTTTTTTCCAGCTCTCGCATCAGTCGATCGCGAAGATGGCGGGTGGTCAGAAATTTGCCGTCCCGACCGGCGAGTGGCGAACTGTTGATTTGAAAAATCATCCGCAGCGTCGGTTCGTCCACCCTGAGTCGTGGCAATGCAACCGCCGCAGAGGGATCGCAGAGCGTGTCGCCGATTTCAATTTTTTCCATCCCGGTCACCGCCGCGATATCCCCGGCCTCTGCCGTCTCGGTTTCGGTCCGCCCGAGTTTATCGAACACGAACAACTGACCGACTTTACCCTCGGTCTGCCCACTCTCCTGCATCAAGGCCAGCGATTGTCCGCTTCGGATCGTTCCGGCTTGAATGCGTCCGATGGCAATCCTACCGACATACTCCGAGTAATCGATCTGCGAGACCAGCATCTGGAGCGGACTGTTGACGTCAACTTCCGGACCGGGAACATGCTCAAGGAGCATCTCGAGCAGCGGTTGCATCGAGTCGCCGGGCACTTCAGGATCCTCTGTTGCGAAACCCTCCTTCGCGCTGGCAAACACATAAGGAAAGTCCGCCACCTGTTCGTCGGCACCGAGGTCCAGAAAGAGTTCAAGTGCCTCCGCCACCACATCCTGCGAACGCGCGTCTGGCCGATCAATTTTGTTGACCACCACGATCGGTTTCAGGCCGCACTCGAGGGCCTTGCGCAAAACAAACCGCGTCTGCGGCATGGGCCCCTCGGCTGCATCGAGCAACAGTAAGGCGCCATCGGCCATGCGGAGCACGCGCTCGACCTCGCCACCGAAATCGGCGTGTCCCGGTGTGTCGATGATGTTGATTTTGACGCCGGCATGTTGCAAAGCGAT
>DLCF01000129.1 GCA_002480485.1 Planctomycetaceae bacterium UBA7805 | reverse complement strand
CAAAGGTTTTTCCCAATTTTTCGAACAGTGTCCCGTGATCAAGGCTGACTCAGCAGAAATTGCCGCACAAAGAATTCTGTTGTGTGAATTAACTGCTCGAACCTTGAAACTGGGGTTGGCCCTGTTGGGAATCGACGTAGTGGAGAAAATGTAACCAAATTTTTGTGTGCCACACTAAATCCATCAGGTCAATGGTGCGAATCGATTTCTTTTTGTTGAAGAATGATCATCAGGACCAAATCCGTGAGGCCGTCATAGGGTTTAATCAAAAGCAATCTAATGCCGCTTTTTCAGATATCGGATTTTAGGATTTTGCAATGCTACTTTTATGAGTTTTCGAAAAGTCGCACTCCCTGAAACCGCATCGATCTAAACCCACGCAACCCACGCACTGTCGACCGCAGCTTAGCTCCGAAAATACATCCGCGTACGAAAAATCGTTCTACGATCTCTGCGAAGGCTACCTGCGCACTTCTAATGTGTGGCGGGGAATGCGAAATCTCTCTCAGGCAACTTTTCCAAACACCATGCGGCCCGCGCTGGTTTGCAGCACACTCGTAACTGCGATCTGAATGGTCTGATTGATGTGATCTTGGCCACCCTCAATGACAATCATCGTGCCGTCTTCGAGATAAGCGATACCTTGACCGCTTTCCTCGCCCGGTTTAATTACTTTTACATCGATGGTTTCTCCTGGAAGAAATTGTGGCTTGAGGGCATTCGCAATTTCGTTCAAATTGACGACGGCCACATCATGCAATTTTGCAACTTTATTCAAGTTGTAATCATTTGTAACAATTTTTCCGTCGAGCTTTTTGGCGAGAAAAACTAATTTGATGTCCACCGGTTGGTTTGCCCATTCTGCACTTTCGTGGTCATAAATCTGGACCTCAATTTCCGGATTGCTTCTCAACGAATTGAGAATATCAAGTCCACGTCGACCTCTCATTCTCCTAAGGCGATCGGAGCTATCCGCAATCGATTGCAATTCGTTGATTACGAAACGGGGGATCACAAGTTGGCTGTCAAAGACGTGCGACGACACAATGTCTGCAATCCGCCCATCAATTATCGCACTGGTGTCCAAAACATAGGGCCGGGCACCTTTGATTTCGCGGCTAAACTCGACATATGGAATAATGAATCGGAAATCGTCTTTGGTCTGCATTAAAACACTTATGCACACATAGCAGATGCACATTCCAAAAATCAAGCCTACGACCTGTACCAAGGGGGCCTGCTCTGGAAGGACAGAGATTAGTGCCAACCTGAGGACATATGTCAAAAAAAGCCCAATAATTAAGCCGAAATAAATGGCCGTAATCACGTCCAGTCGTTTGTGCTTAAACAGCACGTCGATCGCAATGGTCATAAAAGCGGCAAGCATGACCCCACCAAATACTAACCAGAGGATTGAAACCGGTTGGTCGCTGATGGCATCCCCACGAATCAACTGCACACCAACGCCCGCTGCGACAAGCACAAAAACAAAACGCACAAAAAAGAGGGTAAGAGATTCGCTTCGAAATGTATTCACAACGATACCTGTCTGGCAAATATGAATTAATAAAAAATATGAAATAGTTCCCCGGAGCGGGAAGATGACGTCAATTCAGAGCAGCAAAACTGGCAACGACATCAGCAGACCACGCAAAAACATTAACGTCATTCTAGATTGGCATTTTCAGACTGGCTAGGGTCGATTGACCGGGGCAGAATACAATGCATCAATGATTGTCAGCTTTCGATTAATCGTGCGTATTCTTGCCAGGCAAAACGATCCGTCATGCCGGCAATATAATCTCCGATGGTTCGCTGAAGCCCGATCTCCTCAGATCGTCGGATAAAACTTTTCGGCAGTAAATGCGGATCGTATTGCAACCGGGCAAATAACCCGCGTAATGCAGTTTGCGCACTGTCCCGTACACGAATGACGCTCGGGTGACGATAGACATTCTGCAACAAGAATGACTCGAGATCATTCTTTTGATTCATCATCTGCTTGCTGTGCCCCACAATCGGTCGAAGATTTTTTGCTTGGTCTGCGGAATCTAATTGCATTTTTTCAATTTTTGCGACAGTATTTTTTAACAGATCTTGTACCTGCATATCGATCAATTCATGGGCCACAGCGCGACGCAGTAACACGTCTGAGAGCTCACGCCCCTCACTCACTCTTTCAACCGCCGTGTTCCAGATGGCTACGTTCCTCAGTTGCGATAGATCAAGCAAATTCAGCTCCAAAGCGTCATCCGCATCGTGACTGTCGTATGCAATGCTGTCGGCTGCATCAACAACTTGGGCTTCTAGAGAGGGGCTCAATTTCACATCTTTTTTTGCGGCGCGGAACTGCTGACCCTCTATCGTCTCAAGACTTAAGTTCAGCCCCGGAAAATCTGGATACCTCTGCTCTAATACTTCAACGATTCTTAACGCATGTCGATTGTGCGAGAATCCACCATCATTCACTAAACACGCATCAAGAACATCTTCACCAGAATGACCAAAGGGCGGATGCCCTATGTCGTGCATTAAAGCCATTGCTTCCACCAGATCTTCATTGAGCTTGAGGGCACGAGCAATGGTGCGGGCAATCGAGCAAACTTCGAGAGTATGCGTCAGTCGATTGCGATGGTAATCACCTAAATCGTTTGTGAAAACTTGTGTTTTGTGGCTTAATCGGCGATACGCCGCCGTGTGAATGATACGATCGCGATCTCGCTGAAAAGGCCCTCGGTACGTTTGCACCGACTCATCGTATTTGCGGCCCTTAGTATCTTCACTGCGAATTGCGTAAGGCGCAAGCAACTGTCTCTCGCGATCGGCAACAGGTTGCAAAGCTAAAAAATATTCGCTGGATTGATCTGCCACGCTTTTATCTCCCTAATACGATCAGATAGCACTGCCCGGGGGTTTGGCTACCCGACTGATATATTGATGAGACGTTTTGACGCAAATGGCCCATCGTTTTGCTAATGCCTGCAAACCGATTTAGGGATATACTGATTTCGTGATTTGATCGCTATAGACGCTTTTGTTTCGATCACAAACTGTTTACTCCATGTCCACTGCATGGTTACATACCATTTACTTTCCTGCCAGCCCTGAACTGTAGATCTTTCAGCATGGTTTCCAGCAACTCAAATTCGAGCAAACACCGAATCGAGCAAGCAAGCGGCTTGTTCCGAGTTGATCTGGATATTTTTCGAGGCCCTTTGGATTTGCTTCTATATTTAGTACGCAAGCATGAAGTTGAAATCACAGATATTCCCATTTCAATAATCGCCCAGCAGTTTATATCCCACCTTGAGATTCTGGAACAAATTGACGTGAACAAGGTGGGTGATTTTCTTGAAATGGCAAGCACCCTCGTAGAAATGAAATCGCGACTCGTGCTCCCAAATAATGATGAGCAGCAAGGAGAAATTGAAGATCCGCGTAAAGATCTCGTTCGGCAGTTGCTTGAATACAAAAAGTATCGCGACGCTGCGAGCTTGTTAGAAGATAAAAGCCTCGAATGGCAACAACATTTTTCCCGACAATCTCAAGATTTGCCCCCCCGTGCCAAAGATGTTGCGGCCGAGCCGATTCGCGAAGTCGAATTATGGGACCTGGTAAGTGCTTTTGGTCGAATCCTCAAAGACCGTGAGGCACAAAGACCCTCCAGTATTGTTTACGATGAAACGCCTATTCATGTTTACATGGAACAAATTCACAATAGGCTTTGCGAGGATGGTCGCCTGCAACTTTCTGATCTATTTGACAGCCATATGCATAAGTCAAAAATGATCGGAATTTTTCTTGCGGTGTTGGAATTGATCCGTCACCACAACCTGCAATGCGAACAGGAACAACTATTCGGCGAAATGTGGTTGCGTCCTGATAAAAATATAGAAGGCAACATTGATTTCAAATCCAGTGACAGCTACGAACATATCGGACCCAGATCACCTGACTCCGACGATTCGTAAGCAAGTCACCGCTCTTTCTAAAAATCGACCGATGTGAATTTTAATTTTGGAAATTCAATTAAGTCCTCTATCAACCGCCATCAGGAAAACTCTTCAATCGGTGGTCCCTTTCCATTACCCTGATCGACGATTTAAACTAGTTTGAGTCGTCTGTCAAATTCAGTGCAAAATGTAGCGAACTCGATATTTCGTTCACCTTCATGATCGATAATCTTCCCGTAAAAAAACTTTCGTTCAACAACCTTACGATCGAAGGGTATTCACGTGCAGCGGTGCAAACTTATTGGCGCATTCCCGAATTGAAAATCGGCTTTGATTTGGGAGCGCAACCATGGTCATTCATGGGTACAGGAACTTGGTTTGTTTCTCACGGGCATCTCGATCACATTGCGGCATTACCAATTTATGTTGCTCGTCGGAGGATGATGAAAATGGATCCTCCCACGATATATCTTCCAGAGGTCGCCATCGAGCCAGTTAAGCAAATCCTCTATCACTTTACCCAACTCGACCGTGGCCGATTACCATGTCGCTTGTTGCCAATCGCTGCGGGCAATCAAATAGAGTTGTCACGTGAACACATCGTGACTGTCACGCCCACAAAACATTCCGTTCCCTCTTTTGGATTTACCATCTGGGAGCGTCGAAAAAAATTGAAAGCGGAATATCAATCGCTCAGTGGTGAACAGATTCGTGATTTACGTCTCTCCGGAAAGGATGTCTCTGAGGAACAGCGCCGGCCGTTACTGTCCTACCTTGGCGACAGTGCGCCTGAGGGTCTCGATAGTGCACCCGAGATGTATGAGGCCGAGATTTTAATCACTGAAATGACTTTTCTCTCACCACACCATCGCAGGCAGAAAATACACAAATTCGGTCACCTTCATCTTGAGGACGTGCTCGAACGACGGAATCGTTTCAAAAATAAATTAATTATCGCATCGCACTTCAGCACACGTTATCACAAAAATACCATCCGCAATTTGGTGGAGAAACAAATACCGGATATGCTTGACGGAAAACTCCATCTTTGGATTTAAACATGTCGCGTGTAGACATCAGCAAATACTGGCTTTTCACATGACGCGATAGCCGGTCACCGGTCAAATAGTGATGAATGAACGCTTGATGCATTGCTCACTCGATCTGACGCGGTTCACAAGCCAACGACCGCAGGCCGCGTACCTCCATGTGCCTTTCTGCCAACATCGTTGTGGCTATTGTAATTTCACGCTGATTGTTAATCGGGATGATTTGATTGAAAAATACATCACTGCGATTCGTCTCGAGCTGGAGAGCCGTGGTGACCACGGTCCGGTGACAACGCTTTTTGTCGGTGGGGGCACGCCAACCTATCTGCCTGCAGACAAATTAGAGCAGTTGCTCGAATTGTTAATGAACTGGTTTCCGTTGGAGGATGGTGGAGAATTTTCTATCGAGGCCAATCCGTGTGACATCACAGAATCAAAGGCTGCAATCTTGTCTGCTGCGGGTGTCACTCGCGTCAGCCTTGGGGCACAATCATTTAATGAACAGAAACTCAGAAGCCTTGATCGATTTCATTCCGAATCGGACGTCGCCTTGGCAGTCAAGCTACTGAGAAAATATGAATTTGATATCTCGTTGGACCTGATATTCGGCGCTCCTGAAGAAAAACTCGAGGTCTGGGAAAACGACCTGAATAAAGCATTGCAACTTGAACCTGATCACCTTTCAACCTATGGGCTTACTTTTGAAAAAGGAACGCTTTTTTATAACCAACTGATCCATGGTCAAATAAGTCCTATCGAAGAAACGCTCGATCTGCAAATGTACAAATGTGGCATTAATACCCTTGAACAAGCCGGTTTTGAGCACTACGAAATTTCGAACTTTTCGCGACCCGGCCATCGCTGTCAACATAACGAAGGCTACTGGCAACTCCAGGGGCATTTTGCCGTTGGTGCTGGCGCGTCGCGGTTTGTCAGCGGGATACGTGAGACGAATCATCGAAGCACAACAACCTACATAAAAAAAATGCTTGCCGGTGATTCACCCGTGGCATCTCGGGAAAATTTGTCTGCAGAGGCGTCAGCGCGTGAGAAAATCGTATTCGGACTGCGACGTCTAGAGGGTATTTCACTTTCTGATTTTTACAGAGCCACAGGATTTGACGTTGTTAAACTGTTGAAAAAACCACTCCACCGCTTCATCAGCCAGGGGTTCCTATCGCTAAAGAACAATCAATTGCAGTTAACCGAGCAGGGCCTGTATATTAGCGACTCTCTTTGGCCGGAATTTTTAATCGAGTAATGCTTACTCCAAAGATTGAAGCTGTTGCTCTAAATCTTGACGCGAGAGATATCTCGGCGATATTTTTTCCGTGACATCTTCTCGGATACGCCGCAGGTGTCGCTGTCGGTAGCCACTAATTTCTTCTTCGAGGGTTGCGATCCATTGGGGTAGATCAAGGCCCGCTCCAGTTGGCTCCTGCGCAAGTTCATCAATCTGATCCATCAGTAGGGGAAACCATTCGTCATGATGATCCCTCTCATTTTCGAGACATTTCCTTACAAGAATTTTTGCTCTCCCGATATCCAGCGGTTGAACGAATCGTTCCTCAATGCGATGTGCAACCGTCGATAGCCGCATCCTGTATTGTTGCTCCAGATCGCGTAACTTCCTGATCATTTCATCAGCCGTTTCTCTCGTCCTCTCCACCATCTCTAGCCGCCATACTTCGGCTGCATCAACGCGACCGTGACGAAGTAGTATCTCGTGAACTTGCATAGCGGGAATCAGGTTCCAAGCGATGCGATCGTAACTCGATCGCAACCGAAGCATGTCCAGAAATGTATATAGAAATTCACCTTGATCGGATTGTGTTGTGGTTCCATTGTATTCTTTATATTCTCCGTAATTTTCTACGATTGCCTCAATCACAACTTGTAATTGGGCGACTATTTTTCGCTTATTTTCCTCCGTATTCATCGCGGAAAAAATTGACCACTCGCTCTCGTCAGAGGAAGCCATTTTTTCCTCCGCCCACAATGAAACACCACGATGAAGAATTGCACGAAGATTACCCAAGTGCAGAAAATCCTGTGTGAAAATATCGTTGCCGTGCTCGCGTATAAAGTGCACTAACGACTCCCAATTCTTATCCGCGTATACTTTCTCTAATACAGAGAGTCGCAGTGTCTGACTGTGCTCAATCCATAATTGAGCTGTCTGCTCCATTAATTGTTGAAGGTAATCGATCAATAGTCGGTCGTGAATCTCGCGGATCTCAATTTCGTTTTCTGATTCATCTGCCGTCCATCGTGAAACATTAATCACGATCGAGTCAATCAATTGTTGATTAGCGACAAAAAATATTTGATCGAATTCAGTGACACTTCCGGAGCCACCGAGCTGTTCACGCTCGCTTTTTGCACAGACACGAAGCAATGAAATCGATTCTTGTAAAAGACCCATCCGGGGCAGTATATCCAATACCATCTTTACGTTGCGCTGATAACCTTTTGTTTCAACAATATTCCGCAGCGTGCCTCCCCGAGCGAGTGGAAGATAAAGAAGATTCTGATCAACAAGGCTAGCCATATAGGCGGAGGTCCAGGTTTTTACTTGATCAATATCACCTTCAATCGCCCCTCGCATTAGATGAACCGCGGGTTCTTTTTGTTCGTCATCCGCGCCATCACTAGGAAGTGTGGCGGCACTTAATAGCTGGTTTGTTTCCACATCGACAAGATAGGCATCGATCACTCGTTCAATTAAAACCTCATGAATCGCCCGGTGGCGATCGTACTCCACCAGTGATTCCGATGTGGGTAGTGGTTGTGGCATATCACAGGTTTCAATTGATTTGAGTAATTTCAACAATTTTTTTTGCTGATCCGCCGACTGATTTCGCCAATATTGAAATCGGTCGTACAGGGGCAGTTGTTGGCTATTTTTCCGATTCAGCGCCGTGGCAACCACAAATTTACGAAGCCGCATTGTTGTGACAAGAAAACCAAGCCTCTCGCTGATACGACGGGCCTCCTCAGTGAGACCGAAATTATCTCCGCTGGACCCTAGGATATTTCCGTCGACGCCGTCGTCGGTGCTATCTCGATAAACTACCTCTTCGTACGCGGCCGAATAGATATTATCCGCTGAATCTTCCTCTGTTTCGAAAGGGTCCTCTCGTGCGACAGAACCTGAATTGATCAACTCCCATCGGGGAACCTCAGCATAGTCGCCTGCATTTGCCTCAAGAAAATCAAAAAATTTCTCTACCATTCGCCAAACACCGGCCTGTTCCTCTTCCTGGGGCATATCTAATCCGACCATTACATCGTTAAGCCACCTGTTCGCAATAACGTGAAATAAATCGCTACCCTTCTGGAGATTCACTTCCTCCGATTGGCTCAACCAATGCATCAACAAATGCATTGCAGATACAAAATCCTGACGATCCAACAGAGCATTAATGATCAGTACATATCCCTTAGGAGAGTCAATTTTCCCGACGAACGGCTGCCAAAAACGCACATCACCAGACATCGCCCCAGCCTGCTGCCATGCCGCCAACGCCTCTGCCGCAATTTGCGCGTCTGCAAACACCGCACTGCCTCCAATCGTTTCCACTGAACTCAAGGAATCCACAGCAAACTGATCCCACCACCGCGAGAATCGTTCGAATTCATGGGAAATCATCTCCCGGGCATCTAACGCTTCCTCAGAGGCAGACAAACAGAGGCCGCGTGAAAACTGTGCGAAAATACGATCCACCAAATCGATCAGAATGCCTACCCGGTGATCAGGCACACTATTCTCTAGTGAGGGAAACAGGCTGAAGTTCGAATCGAATCCCAAAATGTTCCAAGGATCAACTATCGCACCACAATGGATGCCGCGCATAAAAAGCTCGACCGAATCCTTGATCCGAGTCGCAACCTCAACGCTCTTTCGATCGCGTAATAGAATCTCAATTTCAGAAAATATGCATTCGAGCTCACAGCGAATTTTTGCACTTGTCGCTGGTACAAATGATACCTGTCGCTGCGCGGCTTCACTTCTGTTCATTTGCGCATAAATCATTGCCAGATGCAGGCACTCTAACTGCTGAGCGCGTCGACGCGAGAGTTGAGTGTTTAAAAATCGCCTCACACCTCCGAAGGGCTGTCGTAGCCTCTGTGATTCGTTGACAATATTTTCTGAAAATTCAAATTGTTGATTCTTTTGCGTTTCTATCAAATTTGCATAAAACGCCTCCCGAAATCCAGCAATTGCCGGCAACAATTTCCCTAGAGAGATATCTGATGTGTAGGCCTCGGGCCCATTACCACTGACAGCTGAGGCCATGAGGATCGTCCCGACTAGCGCCGCGGATGATTCGTACATTTTTTGTTGCTTCTCCCCTGGATTCGACCAGGTAACGCGATCGAGCAAAACATTAAGAGTGGTCTGCTGAATGACAAATCGCGAATAAAATCCGCGGTTATCGACACTCAATGGGTCCCAGAGTCCAAACTGATAATTCGGACGCTTGTTCACCGGATGATCGAAATCGTATGGTCGAGGATCGAACGCCAACTCATCGAGATTTTCCAAATCGAATTGCGCAGCACGACAAATTGCATCGGGAACAGTGCGGAGAATACTTAGTGCTCCATCAATAAGGTCCGCGTAAGGACCATGGGCTACGCCAGCGACTCGGATGTACACCGGTACCGGACGGCACCATTCGTGCGCATAAGGATCCACTTTCTGCTCGTTTTCGAGAACAGCAACCGGACGATAACCGACATAATCATTCAGACTATCGATAATTGCTTGCTGTTGATCTTCACTCCAGCCCCCCTCCCGATTGATCGCCGCCAGCAAATACTCAAACACACGGCCGAGGAAAAATGGACCGTAGAGTGAGTTTTCTGATTGATGAAATAACAAATCCGAATGGAAAATTCGATATTGGGGCAGTACGTAATTCTTTAGCTTGCTTATTGCCAGAGACGCTTGACCATGATTTGTAAAGGAAGCATTTTGTTTCTGTATAGATTGCAATCGATCTTCAAGAATCTTGAGTACCGCTATCCATAAGGGTTCGGTTGCATTGTCAGCGATCGGTATATGGTCGGGCCGTTCGTCGCAATATTGATAGAGCTGATTTAAATGCTTAAAAAATTGGGGGTCATGGCTACCTGATGAGAAATTAAGATAGCCTAAAATCGCTTGGATGGATTCCTCTGCCTCAGACAATTTTACAAAACGATTCATAGGGTTCTTCCGAC
>DLCF01000078.1:3045-4087 GCA_002480485.1 Planctomycetaceae bacterium UBA7805 | reverse complement strand
GATTTCCCTCTCGAGTAGCAATCTTCGCAATGACCTGTGCGAATAACCCGTTACGTCTGCCTCACAGACTTTGCAAAAGGCCCGTCATAATCTTCTTTGATGGTGAAATAGTGTTGTTTTAACTGAAAAAATTTGCGTTATGCTGATTTTAGTCGCGATATTTTTGTGACTTTTTAAAATATCGTGGCATGGCAACAGAGACAGCTGCTTTCGACCAATGCGCGGCCGTGCATACCGCAAATCGTCGGCCATTGGTGGCCGTGCTGGTTGCGTTTGCCGGGGGCATCATGCTCGACCGCTTTGCCCCCTGCGGGTTGGGTTTCTGGTGCTTGGCCGGTTTCACTTTGCTTGCAATCTGGCTGATCCTGCATCGCCAACGCCTCGCCCGCCCTGCTGCCATCATTTTGCTTCTGGTCATCGCTAGTGTTGGTGGCGGCTGGCACCATCTACGCTGGCATCTCTTCGATTCCACCGATATCGGGCGTTATGCCGAGGCATTTCCGCAGCGGGTGGCACTGCGGGTTGAAACCATTGAACCGGTCAAAAACATAGCAGCTCCTGAAAGAAATCTCCTCTGGACCATGCCCACAGGAAACCGCAGTCGGGTCGAGGTGCGCGTGCTGGCGATCCGCGACCGGCAGCGATGGAAAGATGCCTCTGGTAAAGCCATGCTGTTGGTTGATGGAGAGATCATTGCTTATCGCCCCGGCACCCGACTAGAGATTTTTGGACGCATGCTGCGACCGCCCCCGGCAAATAACCGTGGCGAATTCGATTTTGCCGCATATCGGCGGATGCATGGACAACACTGTGTATTGCGATCAAGCCACCCAGCTTGTCTACAAAAAATCGGCGTTGACTCCCGACTTCGTCCGTCTCATTGGTTTGCCAGAATCAGGGCCTATGGAAGCCACTTGCTCTGGGGCTATCTCGACCATCGGCGAGCGGGACTTGCCGCGGCGGTTCTCCTCGGAGAGCGTGATCAACTCGAACATGACCGCACTGAAGCGTTCATCAAAACCGGCACCATTCATCTGCTTGC
>DLCF01000078.1:0-2654 GCA_002480485.1 Planctomycetaceae bacterium UBA7805 | reverse complement strand
TTTGCTGCCCTTCCTCGCGGATTACTGCTGCTCGCAATCGCTCTGCTGACCGTTTTTTATGCCTTGCTGACCGATGCGAGACCACCAGTAATGCGGGCCACTGTGCTGGTGGTAGTGCTCTGCAGTGCGATGCAGCTCGCGCGGCACATAAATCCACTGAACGCCCTGGCACTTGCGGCCCTCATCGTACTCAGCTGGAATCCGAGCAACCTTTTTCGTGTCGGATCCCAACTTTCTTTTCTCGCAGTTGCAACGCTCATTTTTCTGGAGCCTTTGCATCAGCGGATGAAACAACGGCATCGCGATCCACTGCAGGTGCATATTGCGAGGTCACGTCCATGGCCTTTACGCCTTCTGCGGCAGGTGGGTGCATGGTTCTGGCAGTTGTCGCTCGCCGGACTGGTGGTTTTCCTGGTGGCGTTGCCCCTGGTCATGTTGCATTTCCACCTTTTCACCCCTATCGGCATTTTGCTCACTCCGCTGCTCTATATCCCGCTCGCACTCGCGCTTGCTTCAGGACTGGGAATATTATTGACCGGCTGGCTGCTCCCGTCGGTCGCCATATGCTTTGCAATGGTTTGCGATATTAATCTTGCCTTGCTGGAGTGGAGCGTAACGGTCGCAAGCCACTTGCCATTCGGCTATGCCTACATGGCCGGTCCCACCGCCTGGTGGACCGGCTTCTTTTATCTCGGAATTGCGCTCTGGGCCCTGCTACCGCGTTATCGGCCGCCACGCGCCCATGCTGTTGCGTTACTGAGCCTCTGGATCATGGTGGGGATTATTGTCCCATCGCATGGACGCGGCGAGAGAAGTATGCGATGCACATTTATCGATGTAGGTCAGGGACTTTCTGTGCTGCTTGAACTCCCAAATGATAAGGCAATCCTCTACGACGCCGGTCGAATGGGGTCACCCTCGGCTGCCGTACGAGCCATTTCCACCACGCTCTGGTCACGGGGCAGGACCCATCTCGATGCAGTAATTATTTCCCATGCCGATGCTGATCATTTCAATGCAATCCCCGAGTTACTTGAGCGATTCAGCGTCGGGGTGATCTACATGAGCCCTCCTATGTTACGCAAGCGTGATCCGGCCACCGGAGAACTTCTGACCGCTATCGAACAGAAGCATGTGCCGCTACGCGCACTTTGGCAAGGTTGTTCTCTCAATGCACGTGACGCGCGTGTCTCCATCCTGCATCCGACCGGTGTCGGCATCACTGCGACTCGCCACGGAAGTGTCGACAATGCAAATAGCATCGTGCTCCTAGCTGAATCGTACGGCAAACGCCTGTTACTTACCGGCGACATCGAATCGGCGGGCCTCGCGGGGCTCCTGGAGCAACCTGCGGCGCGATGCGACGTGATTTTGGCACCACACCATGGAAGTCCCAGAAGCCGCCCCTCGGACGTCGCTGCTTGGTGCGAACCAAAAATCACCGTGATCAGTAGCGGGCTGACACGGCCCGCTGCCGAGGTACGCGACGCGTACACCGCCGGGGGCCGGACGCTGCTACATACCGGTGTTTGCGGAGCGATCGAGGCAACGCTCGGACCGGAGGGGGTACGAATCGAGACTCAACATGCGAAAAACCGTTAAAACTTAGCTTCGTGTGCGTTCCGAGAGCAGAGAAGGTGGGTTTGCACCCTGGCCGGGCCCTGATACACTGCGGGTCTAAGATATTGCAGTTTATTGTATTCGGTCGACCTTTCGGAGACGTATCGTGGTCGGCCCCACCAGAAAGGAAATCCCGACCCGACCATGGCGGGCCTAAGCTGAGTGCCTTCATGTAGGCTGCCTCTTGAATTGGGTCGCAGCGGTACAAAGGCAACAAGGCAGAACAAGAAAACGATGTCGATCACCCAAGAAAAGAAACAAGAGTTGATCAAGGATTTTGGCCAGAGTGATGGCGACACCGGATCCCCCGAGGTCCAGATTGCCATTCTGACCAGTCGCATCAACTCACTCACGACGCATATGCAAAAATTTAAGAAGGATCACTCCACTCGGCGGGGTCTTCTTTCGCTCGTGAGTCGACGCCGCGGATTATTGGACTATTTGAAGCGAGTCGCCCCGCAGCGATATCTCGATATCATTGCGCGTCTGCACATCCGCAAGTAGCCCGTTTCTGTACATCGTGCGCTTCTGCCGGACAGCCTCGACCGCTGCCATAACCACTCAGGTAAATCACCTGAGGTAGCGATATACGATTTAAATTATCGTAGCTTCATGAATGAAAAATATTTATCTTGTCAAACTAATGTAGGAAGAAAAAGAACGTGGAAACAATCAAAGTAGAAAAAAGAATTGGCCAGCATGTTTTATCGATCGAAACCGGTGGCTTGGCAAAACAGGCGGCAGGTAGTTGCCTGATCCGCTATAACGACACGGTAGTGCTCGTAGCGGTTGCGACAGGTGAACCGCGTGCGGGAATCGACTTTTTCCCCCTGACATGCGATTACCGTGAACGAACCGCTGCAGCAGGAAAATTTCCGGGTGGATTCCTTAAACGGGAAGGACGCCCCACAACGAAGGAAACGCTCACAGCGAGACTGATCGATCGCCCGATCCGTCCTCTATTTCCGAAGTGGTTTCACGACGAAGTACAGGTGCAAGCCTTTGTCGTTTCGAGCGACAAACAGACCGATGGT
>DLCF01000132.1 GCA_002480485.1 Planctomycetaceae bacterium UBA7805 | reverse complement strand
CGCTCGAAGCATTTCACCGACTTCTTCCAGTTGCCGGGCATCGTCACCGACCAAACGCAAATGTTGTCTAGACTTTTCGTCATTTCGCTTTTCACCCCCTGTGTCCATGCCGGAATAATAAACTCTGACGCCCGGAATCTCAGGAAACATTTTGAAAAGGTGGCCGGGAATCTCCTCACGTGGAATCCCTGCGGTTCCATGCTCTTTGGAATAGTCTGCCTCGAATTCTCCATGGGTGCGTTTGTCAAACTCGATTCTGTAACTGGAAATTCCAAGATCGACCTTGTTGGTCTCCACGATATTTTCGACCTGCGTGAAAAAAGCATTTTTCTGCTCAATTGTGTAGTGTTCGGGAAAGCGAACTCTCATGTGAAAATCATCCGGACCGCTTCTGCGATAGCCGGAAAATTCCACTTTTTGGAAACTATAAAAGTACGTGCCTGACAGGAGAATGATCAGGATAAACGCTAAGTCTAATCGGCGGAAAAGGTAGTATCTGAGCGCCTTGTTGTAGGCACAGTTTAGCTTCTCGAACGTACAGTTGTATATTGTGGCTAGTGCTTTCCTTATAGTATCTCTCTTTGTCTTTTTGGGGTGCGACTCATCCGGATGATTAGCACCTGCCGTCAGGTAAACACACAAAGGTATAAAAATAATTGCTGTGGCTAGAGAGGCTAGTAGTGCGGAGACCACCGGGAGTGCAAGCTGATACAGCATGAAGCGCATTTCTCCTCCCACGAGCAGCGAAGGTAGAAATACAATTATCGTTGTCAGTGTGGCCGTTGTTACCGCCAGCCCGATCTCTCCCACTCCGCGCAGGCACGCTTCTTGCCGGGAGAGTCCAGAATGGTAATGCCGATGAATATTTTCCGCTACCACAACCGAGTTATCCACCAGCAGCCCGACACATATTACCAAGCCGAGGATCGATGTCATATTCAGAGAGTCACCGGCGAAGAACATTATTGTCATCGAGATGAACAGGCACAGCGGTATTGCTAGTGCGATCACCATTGTTAGTCGAAATTGGCGTAGGAAAAAATAAAGTACAACCGCTGCGAGGCAGGCGCCGAACAATCCATTGTTCACTAGGCTTCCGAGTTGTTTTTTAATGACATCTCCGTAATTCTGATAAAGATTAATTTCATATTGTGCTAGCTCTGGGTTATTCTTAATTTCCTCAATCGCTGCGGCCACTGCGTCTCCAACCTCTACTGTATTAGCTCCGCTTTCCTTGACTACTGATATGCCAGCCGATTGCATTTGATTCCAGCGCTCGGTATCTTGGTACATATCATCTATACCGTATCGTATAGTGGCGATGTCTTTGAGGTAAACGGTGTCACTAATAGGAAGGTTTCTTAGATCCTCAATTGAATGAAAGGTGCTGGTTGACTTTAGAAGGTATTTCTTTCCACCATCAATTACTGTGCCGCTGGATAGGGTGAAGTTGTCACCGCGAAGCCGGCTTGAGAGTCTGCTAATGCTAAGGCGATAGGCTTCAGCCCGGTCTTTGTCGACTTCGATCTGAATTCCCTTTCTGCGAATCCGAAAACTTACGTCCGCTACACCGTCGATCCTTTGGAGAGGGCGCACCATATTTTTTTCAATGTTGTTGTAAAGATTTTCATCGCTATTATAACGAATGGACAGACGGCATACTGTTTGGCTTGGCCCACCAGACTTGTAGATTCGGTATTCATCTACTCCATCTGGAAACCGCAGTGATGCGCGTTCCATCCTATCGCGCACCTCTCGGTATGCTACGTCCATGTCTGTATCTCGCTTAAAGCTGATGCTAACCTCGGCGGAAGTTTGTGAGCTGCGGGTGTGTATAGACTTTATGCCACGCACCGTGCTTAGCTCTTCTTCCATAGGCAGACCGATCTTTTGCATGGCCTCCTCCGCGACACCGGAGCTCCAGCCGGTTCGTATACGGATATGAGTAGATTCTTGACCTTTTGGATATTTTTCCAACGGCAATTTGCCAACCGCGACCAAGCCAACGGCAAGGATTGTTAGAAAGAACACAAACACCGTAACCTTGCGACTTAGGGAAAGTCGCGTGATTTCAGTGGCGATTTTGTTAGTTTGCATCGCTTTAGGCCTAGGCCAAGCTCCGTTACGCCTCCACAGCTTTGAAATAGCGTTCGCCGACCAGTCCAAACAGGTAGTAAATTGTCGGGATGACGAGAAGCGTCAGCACGGTTGAAGTGATCAGACCGCAAATCACGGCCACTGCCATCGGCGTGCGGATCTCGGCACCGTCGCCCAGGCCTAGCGCCATTGGCAACAGGCCAAGCACGGTGGTGGCGGTGGTCATCAAAATCGGGCGCAGCCGGACGCAGCCGGCCTGGATGATGGCTTCCTTCAGCGCCAACCCGCGGCTGCGCAGTGTATTGGTGTAATCGACCAAGACGATAGCATTGTTTACCACAATACCCGCCAACATTATCATTCCGAGAAACACAACCACGGAGACGTTGATGCCGATAAACTTCAGACCAAGCACCGTGCCGACGAACGCCATCGGGATGGTGAACATGATGATGAACGGCTGGACGAGCGACTCGAACTGTGAAGCCATGATCACGTAGACGAGGAACAGGCTAAGGCCAAGCGCGAGGAACAGGCTCGTACGGCTGCGTTGCCACTCCTTGTTTTGTCCGGTAATGAGAAAGTCCATGTAACCTGGCAAATTCAGCGTGTTTCCAAGCAATGTCTCGGCTGTTTTCACCGCCGAGCCAAGCGACCCGCTGCCGATGTTGGCCTGGACGAGAGCCACGCGATTGCCGTCGATGCGGCGTATCTCACTCGGCCCTTCGCCCACTGTTAACTTTGCAATGGAGTTCAGCGGGATCGGTGTCTCGTCACCGGGGTTGACCGTGAGTTGACCGACGTCTGCAACCTGTTCGCGATCTTTCTCGGCCAAGCGCACCACGATCGGTACACGGCGATCGCGGCGGTTGAGCCGGGTGGCCTCCGAGCCCTTGACCATGTCGCGCACTTGCTCCGCGATGGAGTTGATGTTGAGGCCGTGCCGGATGATCTGCTGGCGGTCGTAGGTGATTTGAACCTCCGGCGCACCGCTTCGCAGCGTCGGTTCGACATCCGCCAGTTCCGCCTCCTTGGAGAGCAACGCCGTGGCCTGGTCTGAGTACTCCTTCAACTCCGGAAGTTCGTCGCCGTTAATCTGGATGACCACCGGTTTTTTCGAGCTGAACAAAACAGGGCGGGTGACGCGGGTGGTGATGTCCGGTACGTCATCGAAAAGTTCCCGTAACTGCGCAATGACCTTCTCCTCGGTCTCGTGCGGGTTGTTCGTCTTTTTCAGCAACACTTTGAACCGCGCGGAATGCTCGCCCTCGTCCGAGCGCTTCATGTTGCTGGTGTCGAAGCCATACATCACCAGCAAGGTTTCAATTTTGCTGTCCTTGTCTTTTTTGGAATCGAGGATCTTTTGCTCCACATCGCCAAGCAATTTTACCGTCTCGTCCAGCGGTGTGCCAACGGGGAGCGATACTTCAAACGTGAACTCGCTCTGGTGCACCTCCGGGAGCAGCTCGGTTTCCAGTGAGCGCCCCACCGAGTAGGTGAGCCAAAAGCAGGCTGCGGCGAGGGCGATCATCACCATCGGGCTGTCCAGTGCCCAGCGAATCAGCACACGGTAAATTCCCTTGCCGGTTCCCTCGGTGGTGTCGTCGGATGGTTCCCCAAACACTTTGGAAAACACGGCACCGATCAGGGAGCCGATTTTCATGATGCCCCGATAGACTGTCAGGGCGACAAAGGCCACCGCACGTATCACCCAGACCAGGGAAAGGCCAATCATCTCCAGCAGGAACGAGATGGCCAAGCGCAGCACGAAGTAGGGGATCGCGATCCAAAAAACGAGTTCGTTACGCTGGTGACTTTCGCCAAACGCCCGGAACGATCCCCAGAGCTTGGCCAAGGTTTGCCCCTCTTGGTCCGCTTGGCCAAAGCGGTTT
>DLCF01000157.1:5185-6204 GCA_002480485.1 Planctomycetaceae bacterium UBA7805 | reverse complement strand
CGTGAACACCCAACCCAGGTTTATGACATCCATGCCACGATTCTGCATCTGCTTGGCATCGATCACAAGCGGCTCACGGTACGACACAACGGCATCGACCGTCGTTTGACCGACGTGCACGGCCACGTGATTCACGATATTCTCGCTTAGACTAGCCTTCGCTGGCGATAATCTCTACGCCCGATAGCAATGTGCGACCTGCAACCGGTGTCAATTCGATCTGCAGTGCTTTTCCAGCCGGAACATTTTTGAACTCTTTGACCAGCAAGCGATCTTTTCCACCAGCTTCCTTAACCACATCGAGTGACTCGAGTACGCGGTTGCCATCGAGTGAAACATCAAATAGCCGCTCACCCGGTGCCACGTTATCCGGTTCCGAGAAAATGAGCCTGACATCGTACGCCCGACTATCACGAACCTCATCACCGAGTGCGATAGTGAGTGACGTTAATCCTTCGCCACCCGAAGCGGCGACAAACCGTTCTTCTCCCCCGTCGATCCGCGAAGGATGTTGGCGGAACCACCTCGGATTGTCGGTCACTATTTCAACTGGCACATCGGGGGAGGGTCCGGCGACATTGGTCAAACGATAATTGTGTTGTCCCCGTTGTGGATAATCGAGCCAAAGTGTTCCTGAGTCTGCCTGACGATCTCCCGGGGCGGCCAGATTAATACCGACACGGTTAACCGGTCCGCTTGGTGATTTCATCGCACTGTAGGTCCACGTTTCCATATCGGGGATATGCGTCAAGGCGAGGGATGTGAATAGCGAGTAGGCGCAAGTGCAACCGTGCCCGAAATTCGGTGCATTGAGGATGCCTCCAGCGGGGATCAGACTATTGCGACAACCGGTGCGAAAGCCTTTGAGCCTACCGGTTGAGACGTCTTTCATATTGGTGAAGCCAGCCGAGTCAGCACGAAAGGTCATCAAGTGCTCGTTGGCGATCGCATAATTGCAATGATGTCCATGGGCCGTGAATTCCCAGTCGACCGGCTGGCCACTGAGCGGGTGCTGCATC
>DLCF01000157.1:4218-4957 GCA_002480485.1 Planctomycetaceae bacterium UBA7805 | reverse complement strand
AGGTCATCAAATGCTCGTTGGCGATCGCATAATTGCAATGATGTCCATGGGCCGTGAATTCCCAGTCGACCGGCTGGCCACTGAGCGGGTGCTGCATCTGAATCGGTTCACCGGTCTCCAGAAAGTATTGAACCCCCGGGCCACGCTGATCAATGATCCGATCTTTCCACAGAATAAGCCGGTCCCAACGGCTTTCGGGATGCCCGAGAAAACCTTTACTTTTGGCCGTCTTTTGCCACATGATCTCTCCGGTGTCTCCACGGTGTGCTTGAATGTTTTCGTGGTTGGACGCGACGAGAATGTCCTGTCCCTCCTTGAACGCAAGCCACGTCATTACCATGGGCGTTTTCTGGCTCCAGATTTCTTCGCCGGTCGCCACATCCAGTGCACGGAGTGTGCGGACTTTCCCCGTGTCGGGGACGACCCCTGCACGCCCGATGTCGTTGTAGAGCGCTTTGATATGTCCGTCGAAATAGTATACCCGGTCGCCTCCGATGGCTACGATCGGGCAGCTTGCCTCAGGCGAATGATCCCAGACAAGATCCCCCGTTTTCCGATTGAGTGCGACCAGTCGTGTCGGTACGCTTGCCCCATGCTTTGAGGTATCGAAAATCGATGCGATCAGCAGATCATTCCAGACACGAATCCGCCCCCAACGTGCGGTCGCCTCAGGCAATTTGAATTCGGCAAGTGTTTTACCCGTTACAGGGTCAATCCAAAGGCATCGATCGGGATAGGT
>DLCF01000157.1:0-3894 GCA_002480485.1 Planctomycetaceae bacterium UBA7805 | reverse complement strand
AGATAGATACCATCTTCCACGGCAAGGAAATGGTAACCGGTGTGATGATCTCCGTCGTAAAAATTACCACGCCTCCCAGGGCTGGACCCCTTTTCGATGGTCTTTTCCCAAAGGATACGTCCGGTGTAGATATCGACCGCGGCCAGGGTCGTATGACCTTGCAGAAACATTCGCCCGTCAATCACGGTCAAACTGGGCCCCCAGAAATGACGATCAAAGAAATATTTGGTGTCTGAGGCGGGGCCGCCATACCAGAGAATGCCCAGCGGTAATTGAACCCGGAGATCCTGACTCATGAGCGAATTGGAGGGATCACCGTATTCGTGCGACCAGTTGGCCGCACCTTCCAATGCTCCTTGCCGTTTGAGTAGGCTCCAAGAACCGACACGGGTAAGCTCCGCACCCGGTAGTTGTTCTAGTAACGGAGCAAGGGTTGCATGGTCGGCATCGGTAAGTGGCAGCATCGCGGCACCGCCATACGGTCGGATCATTTCAAACATCGCGGTCCAGCCTTCCACGTCATCCGCTTTCGGCAGCCGTTCCGCATCGGAGACCACCGTGAGGGTAGCAAAATAGGGTGGGAGACGCATCGCAAGCGGATCACCAGCAATCGCGGTTAGTCGATCGCCATAGAGGCCCTCACTATCAGTTTGATTTCGTAGCGAGGTAATTTTTTCTTCGTTCGGATCAATCACCAGCAGTGCCAATTGTGTCTCTTCGAGCAGCGGATTTAACCATTTATCTTCTGTCCCCCAGACAAGGCAGAAACCATTTCGATCGGGAAGTGTCGCAACAGCCTTCCGAATTGGAAAATCGGTGCCTTGCGCTTGGTCCGTGATCGCAGAAATGTTTCCTTGCTCTTGTGGCGGATAAATCTTGGCAAGCGTCTCCTCACCGCCGAAGCAAAGGAGTTGACCTTCTGCTGTGGCAACAAACAGCCGGTCGTCAGCTGCCAATAGCGATGTCGGAGTTCCGTCGATCACTGTTGCCCAGGTGATCTTTGCCGGTTGGCCCGCAGTGGGCGGTTCAGCGGCAAAAATCGCATTGCCCAGCCGACCATAAACCCGATGGCCGACCTTTATGTCCACGGTGAGCTCACCCGCTCGCAACCGCGCGGCGCTGATCGTTCCGAGCGCATCCTTGATTTGATTTGACTTGATAAACCAACTCGCTTTGAAGGGTGGTGCAGCAGCGGGTCGGTTTCCCTCTGCCGGTTTCGGCTCGGGCTGATTGAGGATATCGGCGGCAACCAGATTATCGCCTTGCGCGATGTAAAACTTTGACCCATCGCTCACGGGACGCGGTGCATTGATCGGCAACATTGCCTTAGTCTCCAGATCAATCACGCGTTGGCCATGGAACAGCCAATTTTCGCTGGCGGTCACAAAGTAGTCGGTCAGGCCACGACTGTTGTAAGCCAGCGGTGCTATTTGCTCCGCTTTGATGTCAAAGAGACCAACCGTGGCTCGACCACAGGGGATAAACAGGTTGCCTTGGCTCTCGACAAGATAACCCTGCGGCGTCATGTCCGTCAGCGTCACCACGCCGAAGGCCGATTCAGGGGCAGCTCCACCCGCAATTTTTTCCAGATCTAGCCAATAAAGAAATGTGCCCTCGAAAGGCCAGACCCCAACGGTGAAATAGATTTTTCCCTCGGCAATCACCGGGCCACCACGCACTGGGAGTACTGAACTCATGCGATCGTTGCCAATAACGCGCCGGGCGGCAGGTGCCGCTTTGAATTTCCATAGTAACTCGCCACTCTCATTGGCAAGACAATAAATGCATCCATCATCGGAACCGAAGTAGACCCGATTTTCGCTTGAAACCGGTGCAAAGCGGACAGGACCCTCGGCAAAGAATTTCCATTTCTCTGCGCCCGTGCGTGTGTCGAATGCCGTGACTGAATCGTTTTGTGCCGAACCCAGAAAAAGCGTTTCACCCACCACGATCGGTTCGTAACTGCCATCAAAAATCAACCGAGGATCTTCCGGCCATGCTGGCTTTGGAGGGGCAAATTGACGACCCCACTGCAGCGAAAGATTTGCCGGAATGGCATCTGGTGATGTTGCTGAACGCGCTGCATTGAATCGCCAAGCGGGCCAGTCTGCTGCCGTCAACGTGGTGGATGCGGCAACACCTGAAACGAGACTCAAAACACACAGACAGCAAAACCTTTTGGCAGCCATGGGGAACCTCAACGGGGTGGGACAATGATTGAAGTGTCGACGTCAAAACTGGCCTCCATTGTACCGCCGCCAAGATCCCTTTGGTAGTTTCCCCCGGGCAAAGATCGTGGCCGGTTTTCGGTTACAATGCGGGTGCATGGGGATTTTTGTAGCGCTATAATCGAGGCTCTGCATCGTGGAGCATCTTTCCTCAGTTGCCGAGAACCTATTTTTCAATCAGAGTCCAACAACCGGAATTGATTGGTACATCGCCTCAAAAAGTTGTGCTTCAGATCCCACCATTATCCACTTTTTAATTACCTAGTCCGAAGAGTGAGGTCCGTCGACGATCATGTTCATTGCGATCCGGCCGATGTCGGTAGCGGTTCACATGGCATTTTCAGGTGCGGAAATTATACCCAACGGTCGAATCCATGTTTTTATCTCAACACCTTTACGCTGGAACGGTCGCATTGATGCAATCTCAAAATATGAATTATCGCCTCCCAAAACAGACGCTTATCTTCGCGGTTCTTTTTTTAGAGGTATGCCTCCTTCAAACACCCGTCATTGGAGCCGCATCGCCTGAGCGACCCAACATTGTGTTTATTCTTGCTGACGATCTGGGTTACGGGGATCTGGGCTGCTATGGACAGCCGCGAATTCAGACGCCTCATCTTGATAGGATGGCCAACGAGGGGATGCGATTCACGCGTTTCTATGCTGGTTCCACCGTTTGCGCGCCATCGCGGTGTACGCTTATGACGGGGCTACATACGGGACACTGCCTGATTCGTGGAAATCGGCGGGTCGATCTTCGAGACGAGGATTATACGGTTGCAGAAATGCTCCACGCTGCCGGCTACCGAACCGGTATGTTCGGTAAGTGGGGACTCGGCACCGAGGGAGGTACCGGTTTGCCCGCGCGGCAGGGTTTCGATGAATTTTTTGGCTATCTCGACCAGTCACATGCCCATAACTATTACCCAACGTTTCTGATTCGGGGTACCGAACGACAGCAACTCGATAATGTAGTGCCTAATCCGGGCCGCCAAGGGCAGGGTGTTGCCAGTGAGAAAAAGACGTATAGCCATGATCTGATAATACAAGAGGCACTCGATTTCGTAGAGCTGAATCGAGATGAACCATTTTTCCTCTATCTACCGGTGACCATTCCCCACGCCAATAACGAAGCGGGCGATGAGGGAATGGAAGTTCCGAGTCTTGGAATCTATGCGGATCGCGATTGGCCCGAACCAGAAAAAGGTCGGGCTGCAATGATCAGCTATCTCGACCGCGATATCGGTCGATTGATGCAAAAATTAAAGAATTTGGGGATTGATCAGCGGACGATCGTTTTTTTCACCAGTGACAATGGCCCGCATAATGAGGGCGGTTCGCAGTCCGCTTTTTTTAATTCTTCCGGTTCGCTGCGAGGGTCGAAGCGATATCTCTATGAAGGTGGTATTCGCGTGCCGTTGATTGTGCGGTGGCCGAAAAAAATTGCGGCGGGAACCGAGAGCAACCATGTCGCAGCGTTTTGGGACTTCATGCCCACCGCGGCCGATCTGGCGGATACGAAGGCTCCCTCTGGAATTGATGGGATTTCGTTTGCTCCTACGTTGCTTGGGGAGGGCAAACAAAAAGAACATGATTACTTGTATTGGGAGTTCCACGAGTATGGAAAAATTCAGGCGCTGCTGATTGAGAATCACAAAGCATTAAG
>DLCF01000093.1:1274-13054 GCA_002480485.1 Planctomycetaceae bacterium UBA7805 | reverse complement strand
AGACGGTAATTTCTAGTACTCGCATCGCGAGATGCTCGCCACCTGAGCAGCCTCAGAGCAGAACCCTTGTCAGGTGTCAGGTAGTTTTTAGTCTCATCGATGCCGTCGATTACGATAAGTAGTGGATTTGGTTGCTCGGAGGCAACCCGATTACAACAATCGCGTGAGGGCGCGGAAAACAACGACAGCTTAGATTGGCGTGATGAGACTCGCAGCTTTAATTAATCTTGGCGTATTGATGCATCGGGATGACGATTTGGACGACGAGCGTCTCAATCGTCGAGATGCGGTGATCGGCGCGGAAATCCATGCGGATAAGCTTTCCGACACAGAGGCACTCACCGCTTGGGTCCGACATCGCAACGGTGGCGAGATAAATGAGCCGGTGGCCATCGGCGAGCAGGCCGTCTCGTTATTGCAGACGATTAAATTTGGTCTTGCGGTCGCAGGTTTTCTTTTCGGCCTAAGCGCCATGGCCTCGGCGCTCGCCTTTGAGACACACACCAACGTCATTGCTCTGTGGACAATTCTGTTAGGCTCACAAATTTTTTTGTTAATTCTGGGGGTGCTTGCGATTTTGCCGGCACGATTAGTACTCCATCTTCCTGCGCTACGTGCGCTGCAACAATGCATGCGTTTTATTAGCCTGGTGCCCATCCGCATGTTTATCCGTCTGTTGCGTTGGTTTACGCCCGCAGCGGCTCGTCAGTTGCACCATGTGTCGGTGGAACTGCAACGATCCGGTGCAATTTACGGTGATTTAGCGCGTTGGATGGGCATGCTGTTGACCCAAATTTTCGCTATGGCTTTCAACCTCGGTATGCTTTTCGCCTTCCTTGCCCTCTCCTACGGTAACGATCCTACGTTCGGATGGCGGAGTACGATGCTCACCAGCGGACAAATGCACCAAATCATGGAGATTATCGCCTGGCCCTGGTCAACGATATGGCCGGATGCGGTACCCACACTCGAAATGGTTACCTACGTCAAAGACTCCAGTAAAGACAATGTGCGGCATCTCTTGGATCCCGATCAGCGGATCAACGATGTGCGGATGTGGGCGAGTCTTTGGCCATTTCTTCTTGCGTCGCTCTGTTTCTATGGAGTGTTGCCCCGTGTCGGGACGCTTGCAATCAGTCTGCTGCAAGTGCATCGTAACGCCCGTCCAGATCCGCAGCACCAGCTTGCCCTCCGCACACTGCTGAGTCGGCTTCGCCGTCCACGGGTCACTCTAGAGTCGCATCGTCCCTCGAACAGCGGATTGGAGACACAGAAGGAAAATCATGTTTCGGCCTGCAATTGGAGTGAGACGGCACCAGTTCCGGTGTTTCAATGGTCCGGGATTCGTACTGATTCGATAGAGATTGGCGAACAGCTACGCCGCAGATTCGGCGTGGAAATCGCGTTTTGCGCTCGGGTCGGTGAGTTGGATCCGAAGCAGGATGAGATTGCTCTGACTCGGCTCAACGGCCAACCAGCACCAGAACGTGTAGTGGTGCTTGTCGAGTGCTGGGAATCGCCCGATGCGGATTACCTCGACTTTTTCGGACGCCTTCGCCACCGCGTAGCCGCAGGCACTGAGATTGCGGTGGTATTGTGCCCGCCTCCGGGCACTTCCGGAGAGGTCAGACCGCACGGTCGTTGCGACAATTTACAGAATGCGGAAAAAATCTGGCGGACCTTTCTGACCCGTTGCGGTGATTGCAATCTTAGTGTGACAACGTTGTATGAAGGCCAAACGCCTGGGAGCCCTGATCGATGAGTCCTCCCCTGTTCGTTGTTGTTGGACATGTAAATCGTGGGAAATCGAGTATCGTTTCCACCTTGGCTGCCGACGAATCGGTGGAGATTGACGCAATGCCTGGCACCACCGCCGACTGTCATCGCTATCGGATGCGGATTGGAGAATCAGTCTTGTTAGAGTTTGTTGACACGCCGGGATTTGAGCGACCGCGTCAGATGTTCGCTTGGCTTTCTGCGCACGAAACGAGCACCGCGGAGCGGTCAAAGGCGGTGGCTACCTTTGTCGACTTGCATCAACAGAGCGACACCTTTGCTAGAGAGTGTGCGTTGCTGAAACCGGTTCTGGAGGAAGGTCTCATTCTGTACGTTGTTGATGTAGCTCGGCCACCGAGCGTGAAGGAGGAGGCCGAAATGGAAATTCTTCGCTGGACAGGGCGACCTCGGATGGCACTGCTCAACCCGATTGGCAGTGCCGATTACGTCGACCAGTGGCGATCAGTGCTCGATCAGTATTTTAACCTAGTCCGCATGTTTAATCCGCAGCGGGCCGACTTTGCCGAGCGAATGCAGTTGCTTTCTGCCTTACGCGAGATGAGCGAGATAACACGGGTCCCGCTTGAGCGAGCGATCGAAGCTATCCAGTCCGATCGCCGAGAAAATTTTGTGGAAGGGGCGTCGATACTCGCCGAGATGCTCGCCGACATATTGACGCTGACCAGGCAAAAACGAATTGGTGTCGATGTCGATCCGGAACCGTACTACACACCGCTCTCGGACCGTTATTACAACCGAATTCGTGACTTGGAAAGCCAAGCTCAGCAACGGCTAAAGCATATCTTCGGGCATCGAAATCTCAGTGTTCAGCAGGAAAAAATTCCTGAGTTAAGTGACGACCTGTTTAATCTTTCCCTCTGGAATCATCTGGGCCTTACTGGGCCGCAGTTGATGGCAACGGGCTTTGCGACCGGTGCGGCAGCAGGAGGGGCAATCGATCTGGCAGTTGGCGGTTTATCGCTTGGCGCTGCGTTAGCTGCTGGTGCAGCTTTTGGCACTGCGGCGAGCTGGTGGGCGGGAAGACAACTGCCGCGGGTGAAGCTAAAGGGAATACCTCTCGGTGGACAAATGTTGCAGATTGGACCGATGTCGAATCGGGAATTCCCCTGGGTGCTGCTGGATCGCAATTTATTATTTTTTTCTATTATTGCGGACCACCCGCATGCGAACCGAGGGCGTGTTGCGATCGAATCGAGGAGCATCGTGGCTCAATTTACCACGACAGCGAGGAACCGCCTGGAGCGGATTTTTTCACAGTTGCGACGCAGTCCGGGGGTCGAGCAGGTGGATTACCTTAAAAGCACACTTGCCGACATATTGACCGAGTATCTGCTCGGCGACGGAGCACAAAAGAAGGCAAAAAATGTGTAAAGCCTGGCGTCTAAGCGCGCCTGCCGAGTCGATTAATGCAGTCTGTCGGCTAGCACTTTTTACGTTTCACGAGGGTGACTTGGTTGCCACTTTCATTAAAGCGGACCTCATCCATAAAGGATCGCATCAGCAGCACACCCCGCCCACTGACTTTCTCCAGATTCTCAGGATCGGTCGGATCGGGAAGGCTTGACGGATCAAATCCTTGTCCCTGATCGCCGATGGTAACAATCGCCTCTTCGGCCGAAAGTTCGATTTCCACTTCAATCTTTCGGTCTTTGAAAGGGGCTTCTGCGCGCCGATGCTGCACGAGGCTATCGAATCTGGCCGGATCTGCCTCCTTTACATCCGAATCGATTTCTAGATTGCCATGAATCATCGCATTGATCAGCGCCTCTTCAATCGCAACCCCGAAGCGAATTTGTTCCGACTCATCACAAAGACCGACCTGCACTAGATTCTCCTGCAGATGTCCAACAAGCGAGGTGATCAGGTGGGAGTCGTTGCCGATCACGTAAACACGTCGGATCTGCTTCAAAGCGGCTGGCAGTGGCCTGGGCCGGCGACGGGTCGCCAGGGTCAGAACGTGTTGTACAGTATGAAGAAGTTCATTTTCCGCCTCTGACTTCGGCACGTAGCTTGCCGCGCCAACCGCGAGCGCTTCGGCAGCGAGTTCCTGGCTGCCGTGCGATGTCATTACCACAATCGGTGTAGAGGCACACTTTTGTCGCACGGCGTGGACCAGGCCAACGCCATCCATGATTGGCATTTGCAGGTCGGTGAGCACCAAATCCGGCTTGACCTTTTCGAACTGTGCCAATGCATCGGCACCATCACCGGCATAGATCGCCGTTAGACTGGGATCTGTCTCGATGATTGCACCGATTTGCGCACGGTCGTCACGGTCATCATCCGCAATCAATATTGTCGGCATACAAACCTTTATCTGCCGTTCACTGCCCCGCGTGAACGTTAACGCCTCTCGAGAGGGATAAAGTTCCTCTCGGTCGCCCCGACATAGACCTGACGCGGTCGGCAGATTCTTTTTGTCGGTGACGACTGCATCTCTTTCCAGTGCGCAATCCAACCCGGCAGTCGGCCCATGGCAAACAACACGGTAAACATCTGGACCGGAATACCGATTGCCCGATAAATGACACCCGAGTAGAAATCTACGTTGGGATAGAGCTTCTTTTCAATGAAATACGGATCTTTCAGCGCGACTTCCTCAAGCTCTTTGGCGATTTCAAAAATCGGATCGGTGCGTTCCATTTTTGCAAGCAACCGGTCGCACGTTGCCCGGATTAATTTCGCCCTCGGGTCATGATTTTTATAAACTCGATGTCCGAATCCCATTAGCCGAAACGGGTTATCTTTGTCTTTAGCCATGTTCACGTATTTACTGACATCGCCTCCATCAGACCGAATACGCTCAAGCATCTCGACACACGCTTGATTGGCACCCCCGTGTAGTGGTCCCCAGAGGGCGCCGATGCCTGCCGCGATGGATGCAAAAATATTAGCGTTTGAAGATCCCACCATCCGCACAGTAGATGTGCTGCAGTTTTGTTCATGGTCCGCGTGGACGATCAGCAGCAAATTGAGTGCCTCGACAAAATCGGGGTCAAGCTCGTAGGGTTCGGTCGGTACGGCAAACATCATCTGCAGAAAATTTTCGCAATAAGTCAAATCATTCCGTGGGTAATGGAACGGCTGTCCGATCGATTTTTTATAACTGAAGGCCGCTATTGTGGGCAATTTGGCCATCAAGCGGTGAATCGATACTTCAACCTGTTCCGGGTCCTGTGGATCGAGTGAGTCCTGGTAAAAGGTTGAGAGCGCACTCACGACAGAACTGAGAATCGCCATGGGGTGAGCGTCGCGAGGAAACCCGTTGTAGAACGACCGCATGTCTTCATGTAGCAATGTATGTCGCTCAAGTGCATAGCGAAAATGGCCGAGTTGTTCCGGGGTCGGCAGTTCCCCGTAAATCAGCAGATAAGCTGTTTCGACAAAATCACAATGCTTGGCGATTTCCTCAATCGGATAACCTCGATAACGAAGAATGCCCTGTTCCCCGTCAAGGTACGTGATCGCACTTGCAACCGACCCGGTATTTACGTACCCCTCATCCAGCGTGATCATTCCGGTATGTGCCCGCAGCGTCGATAGATCGATGGCCCGCTCGCCTTCCGTGCCAGTAACGACCGGTAGCGTCTCTTCGGTTTCGCCAATTTTGAGCGCTGCTACGTCTGCCACAGCGGTTCCCCCCGGTTCTAATGTCGATTTATCCATCAACAAACATTCTCTTTTAACGTTGCAAATTGCTCGGTTCGGCCTGCCTCCGACTTCGGCAGCCGCCCGATGTTCAAAAATGCTGAAAACTGAAACGGTCCGCTGGTAACGACGCGGATTATCCCGTGACCGAAAAGCCACCAGACTGCCGAGCATGCCAATGTAACGTACGATGGACTATTGCTCAATTCACCGCCGACAGAATCAATTCGGAGGACCTATTCACCCCTGTTTTGATCCACATTTCAGTGGAAATAATGTATCGCTTGGGTGTCCGAACCAGCGGGAGCATACTGCAACCGAGCAGCGGGTGTCCGATGATCATTGCCAACACGGATGCGGCGCGATTCTGGAAAACCTGGGAAAATTTCGCATGCCACCTTCGGCTTGATGCCGCGACATCGCGATCGCACCTATTTTGCGGATGTGGCCTGCGTTGCAGTCGCAAGATTCGCTGAGTTTTCTTGCGTGCTCTCCGCGTGTGGATCATTGTCGAAGATGGTTGAAACGGGAATCCGCTCACGCAATGAATCGAGATACTCTTTTAATTTTGCCTCGCGGCGTTTCGCCACGATCGCCGCAGCGATCTCAACTTGCGCATCGCGAAAGGGGGTGCGATGTGCAGCAACACGCTCGTTCACCCGCACGATATGATAGCCGGTTTTATCTTCTATGATCGGACTCAGTTGGCCGACCGGTAGGGAAAAAATTGCTTGATCGAGTGGCGCGGAAACGAGTGATCCACGCGAGGTCCAGTCTCGTTTTCCCCCGGCCGAGGCAGTCAGACCCTGTGACTCAGCGCGGGCCACGTCTGCAAATACTGCACCCTGATCGGCGACAGCGTTGCCCATCTGGCAGATCGCGGTAAAGGCAGCTTGGCGAGATGCGAATTTTTCAAATCGCACGCTCAATTGTTCCCAGCAACAGCGAGCCGCCTGATCGTAATCCTCGAGATGTGCGGTGTAGTAATCAAACATCTCCAGGTGCGTGATCGGGCGATCATCGGTCACCTGTTGTTGGATCCATTGAGCAGCCATGCTGCGTTCAAAAAAGATCTGTTTCTGCATCGCAATCGACGATCCGCTCTCTTTGAGTTTTTCCTCGAGTGCCTGAAGACTTTCGACCTCGGCCCGTTCCATGATGTCGTTGATCTGTTCACCATAAAACTGTTTGTCGACCTGCTCTTCAATGCCAGGGAGCGCATCCTCCGGGATGACTTGCAGCGCATCGACCACGATTAGTTTCTGATCGATCATCGGCATCAGCATTTTGTGCATGATGGTCCTGCGGATTTCATCCCATTTTTGTGTCGGAATTTGCGAACGGTTCTCTTCCATTAACCGATTGACGTTGCCCAGGATCTCGCCGGCGAGGATGACCTCCGGCCCGATTCGCGCGATAATTTCGGTGTCTTCCATTGTTTTGGCACCGAGTGGTCCGTCCTGGCTTTCCCAGGGTCGTTGCCCCGTGGCGTTTCCTTCTGCACCGATATTTTGATTATGTTTTTCTGCCCGATCTTGACGACTCATTTCCGACGGTGCGGTCGGACTGATCTGTTGACGAAACGGAAGGATTCCGGATCGATTCGCTTGCTGTGCGCAGCTGGACTGCATCATCAACTCAAACAGCAGCAGCCCGCACAATGCGGCAGCGCAGTGTCGTAGCGGAGCCGAGCCCATGCAAAATCTCCGAGGGTGCAACGTGGGGGCCACCGGGATGGTGCCCAATTAACCCGAGCGTGAAAAAGCGGCGGGATTATAGCGGCAACGGCCCCGCTTGCAACAGAGATTTAACCTCCGCGAACACCGCCTCGGCGTCACGTACCTCAGGAGGTAAGGGAATATAAGCGGTGCTGGCATCGACGATTCGGACCGGCAGTGAGGCCTGCTCTTTCAACGCTTGCATTTGCAGAGGATCTCGGTAATGCAGCACAATCGAGCGATTCTCCAGTCGAATCGTATGGACTACCCAGCGAGTGGCAAGAATTCGCAGCAGGGCCAGATCCAGTAACCTGCTAGCGGTTGCAGGGGGCGGACCGAAACGATCAACCATTTCCTCACGGATATCTTTAATCTCTTCAATGGTGGTGATACGTACAAGTCGACGGTAGAGGTCGATTTTACTTTTGAGATCCGGCACGTATGGGTCTGGCAGGATTGCCTCGCCCGGAAGATCTATGTCGACATCGCACAGCTGCCGTGGCGATTGTCGCTGCAGTCGACCTACCGCCTGCTCAAGCAGTTGGCAGTACAGTTCGTAGCCGACTGCCGCAATGTGGCCACTCTGCTGGGTGCCTAGAATATTGCCGGCGCCGCGGATTTCAAGATCACGCATTGCGATCTGAAATCCGGCGCCCATCTCGCTGAATTCTTCGATCGCCCGCAAACGACGCGAGGATGTGGGTGAAAGATGCTTCCGTGGATCGAGTAGCAGATAGCAATAGGCTCTGTTTCCGGCCCTTCCGACGCGACCACGCAACTGGTGCAGATCTGCGAGGCCGTAACGGTCGGCATCGTCGATAAAAATAGTATTGGCGTTTGGAATGTCCAGGCCGCTTTCGACAATGGTGGTGGCAACGAGGATATCAAACTTTCCCGCGATGAATTCGACCATCACCTGTTCGAGTTGTCCCTCAGGCATCTGGCCGTGCCCGACCACCAGGGAGGCGTCGGGCACGATTTCGCGTAGTTTGTCAGCTACCGCCTGGATGTCATGTACACGATTATGAACGAAAAAAACTTGCCCGTTGCGGTTGAGCTCACGGTCCACCGCACGACGGATCAGATCTGGATCGAATCGGACCACACGGGTTTCAACTGCGAGGCGATCCTCCGGAGGCGTTTCCAGATTGGAGATATCGCGGGCACCGAGTAGGGAGAGGTGCAGGGTACGAGGAATCGGTGTCGCGGTAAGCGTCATCACATCCACCGTCTGACGGACTGCTTTTAGCCGCTCTTTAATTTCAACGCCGAAACGTTGTTCCTCATCGATAATCACCAGACCAAGATTCTGAAACTGCACATCGCGTTGTGCGAGTCGATGGGTACCGATGGCAATGTCGACTTCACCGCCGGCCATTCGCTCGAGTGTCCTTGTTTGCTCTTTTCGGGTGCTAAAACGACTGAGTGACGCGATTTCAATTGGAAACTCTGCCATCCGATTGCGGAATGTATCGAGATGTTGCGCAGCAAGAATCGTCGTTGGCACGAGCACAGCCACCTGATAGCCGCTATCGACTGCTTTGAAAGCAGCACGCAACGCAAGTTCAGTTTTGCCGAATCCCACATCACCGCATAGCAAGCGATCCATCGGACGGGAATTCGTCATGTCTTTTTTGATGGCAGAGAGAGCCGCCACTTGATCGGGGGTTTCCTCGTACGGAAACGCCGCATCGAACTCTTGTTGCCAGTGGCTATCGGCTGGGAAACTGATGCCCTGCCGCGTCTTTCGAGCTGCCTGCATCTCGAGCATTTCGACCGCCATATCACTGACGGCACTTTCCGCCGCCTCTTTTTGCCGTAGCCAGCGGGAACCGCCGATTTTTGCCAGTCGCGGACGACCTCGTGTGCCACCCACATATTTCTGCACTAGGGCAATTCGGGACGTAGGCACAAAAATTTTGGTCCCCCCGTCAAATTCGATTTTGAGATGTTCCTCTCGCTGATGTTCGCGGGCAATCGTCTCGAGCCCCAGATACCGTCCGATTCCATGCGCTAGATGTACGACCAGGTCGCCCTCGCGCAAATCGGTGAAGCTGTCGATCGCCCGCCCGAGACGTCTGCGGGACGTCCTGCGGACATCCTCTCGGTGAAACAGTCGCTCGCTGCCGATCACAATCTGTTCCGGATGCGGTCCGCTACCATCCGCCTCCCAGCGGAATCCGTCCTGCAGTCGTCCGAGGATGATCTGCAGCCGTTGTTGGGATTGTGCATGGGAGTCGGCAAAGATTTCACCCATGCGCTCACACTCCGCCTCGGTCGGGCATATGAGGTCGATCGTCGCCTCCTCGGCCCACTCATCGAGTTGTACTTTCACGCGAGCGATATCGCCGGTGAAGCGTTCGACCGACTGCATCGGGAGGCTAAGTGATCCGGTAGAGGTCGCAATTGTTTCGGCAGTAATCAGGGAATGGTTACCCAACAGCTTGAGCAACTGCGTATAGCTGAAATGTGTTTCTGGCCCTTCAACTCGGGCCAAATACTCCGAGGCTGCGTTCTGCAGGCTGTCCGGCTCTAAAAGCAGGGCAGTCGCTGTCTTCGGTAGGTAATCGATCAGTGATGCGATCTGCTCGGCATGGGGCAGCATTGCGGTTACCTCCACGGCCTTCACTTGTTGCAGGCTCCGCTGTGTTTCAATGTCGAACTGGCGGATCGATTCAACCTCATCGCCGAACGTTTCGATGCGATAGGGCTGTTGATGATCGGCGGCAAAAATATCAAGCAGACCACCGCGGAGCGAGAATTCTCCCGGCAGTTCCACGCTCGATGTGGGGTGCATACCAGCATCATGCAACCACTCAGTCCATTGGTCTAAGTCAATGGTTTGTCCGCGCTGAATCTGACGCGTCGAGTTTTGCAATTCCCGCTGTGAAGGCACTTTCTGCAGGAGACTCGCAATAGTCGTGACGATCAGTTGTGGGCAACGGGTGTTGGCACATGCTTTGAGAATTTGCAATCGCTCTGCAAAGATCTCGTCATAAACCACGCGGTCCTGGAGTTGAGTGTCCCAGGGGGGAAATCGGCCACAAGCCATTTGACCGAACAGTGGCCAGCCATCCACCAGTTGATCCATGGTGGCACTCTGGTCACAGATGATCAGCAGCGGGTGCTGATCGCTACGGATGATCGCCGCGGCGAGCAGCGCGCAATTTGAGCCCCAGACTCCACCAATGCTTGCACACTTACCCGGAAGTAACTGCTCAAGCCAAATAGCGAAGTCTGTTTGCAAGCAGAGTCGATCTACCAGGCCGCCCAGCGGGGGCGTGGTCTGACCGTGGGCGCGAGAAATCAGGCTCACATTTACAGGCTTTCGCCTCCTCCTGTCCTTGATTTTACCGCTTTGCAAATGCCGGTTGCAGTTGCCCCCGAGCTTAAACATAAAAACCAGGCGATCGCCTAGGATTCTTTGAGGGTGGCGATCTCGCTCTCAACGGCCTTGATTTCCTCTTCGAATCGTGCCAGTTCCCCCGGATCATCCAGTTGTTGTCGGACTCCGGCCAGCTGCTGGCGGAGTTTCTGCAGGCGTTTATTCAGCAGCTCAATACGTTTTTTTGCTTTTTTGTCCATCGAGAAAGGTTGCTCCTGGAGAGGGGTCAGGGTGAAATGTCAGCGTAGTCGAATCGATGGTCGGCCGAAAGCCGCTCAAGCTGGCCGGTGTCAGCGGGTGTGCGGTCGGAGGGATCATCACCAGCCGTGCAGCTGCGCTCACCTTGGTTCTGCGGCAATTTTTTTTGCATACGTCATCGCTTCCTCCAGCGTGGTAAGCTTGCCCTCGAGCTGAGCGTCCCGCACCGCGTCAAGCAATGCGGCAAATGTTTTGCCGGGTTCAAACCCTTGCTCTATTAACATATCCCCGTTCAGCAGAGGCGGTGGGTTCAAGGTCTCATTCGGCCACCCAATCCGCTCACGGCAGAAAGCCAGGTCCGCAGGGTCAGCTTGTTTGCTAGCCGTTTGCGCTGCAAGCAACCCCAGCAGGTCATCGCGGCCCTCGTGAATGAGTAACCGCTGCACGGTCGACCACGGGCGTGTTGCCGCGCCATGCAGTGCGGTGAAATTTTCCACCAGCCAGCTGATGCGATTAGCCTGGCGACTCGAGAGCCGCCATGCCTTGGCCACAGCTTTGGCTCCCCGCGCATCGGTGATCGCCGCTAGCAGCGGCGCGAGCGTGAGCGAGAAGGAGGGGGTCGTCAGGTGCGATTCGGTCGCCAGCACGTCTGCAAACGTGGCGTCGCTGGGTTGCTTGAGATCCGTAGGCAAAAGCATCGGAAGCAGGCCGAGGGTGTGCACTAGCTTAAGGCCATCCGCTCGATTTTTATCGAGCAGCATTTTTTCAAGTTCGCTCGATATTCTCTCAGCGCTGACCATTCGCAGCGCTTCGGGCATTTGTGCAATCGCCGCTCGAGTATTTTCTGTCAGCTTGAATCCGAGCGTCGCGGTGAATCGAATGGCCCTAAGCAATCGCAGTTTGTCTTCGGTAAACCTCGCTTGAGGATCACCGATCGCACGCACAAGACCCGCATCCAGATCTTGCCGACCGTCGACATAATCGATGATCCGATCTGATTCAGGGTCGAGAAAAAGGCCGTTGATGGTGAAGTC
>DLCF01000093.1:0-893 GCA_002480485.1 Planctomycetaceae bacterium UBA7805 | reverse complement strand
AGGTAGGCGCCGTCGGAGCGGAATGTGGCCACTTCCACTTGAATTTTTGTTTTTGGCTCAACGACGCAGATCACGCCGAACGCTGCCCCCACCGGTACGGTAAAGGTATCACGGCCGCTGAACGTCTGCTCCACCTCCTCCGGTCGGGCGCTGGTGGCAATGTCGTAATCTTTGGGCACTCTGCCTAGTAAACGATCTCTGACGCAACCGCCGGCGAATAACGCCTGATGCCCCTTTTGCCGTAGTTGCAGGGCGACTTCCTGTGCAAACGCACGTAGCTGACCCGGATCGTACTCGACAGGCTCGGATGTGTCAGTTGGATGCATGCTTGAGTTGCCCATGGATTTCGACTGAGGCCGGCGACTTGAGTCGTTGGGGGTGCGTTGTGCTACGCCGCGAAGGAGCAGAGCAGGAGCAAATTAGCTCCTGCCGACCGATCAAGACCTAGCATGCTGCCCATGATAAGCCAAGCGGGTGGTTCATCCTATCGTGGCAGATCGATCTTTTAGTCATCGCAATTCGCAGTGGATTGCCTCTTACATACGATCCATGGTGGATCGTTTGTGCGTTTTGCCAGCGTGCCAAGTCGATGACCTGCCGGTGGCAGGTGGGCGGATGTCGAGAGATGCGACGCGAACCGGCAGGCATTTGATGCCAGGGATGGGTTAGCGAATTGCCGGATTTTTTAAGATTTTTTTGGTCGCGGGAGGAGGGTGCGAAAAAATCGCAACTAATTTGTTTGACATATGATTCAACTAACTGATACACTGAGCCGCAAATCTGGCTCCGATGGCGTGTAAAGATCGGGTCAGCCCGTGGAACCCGACTCATTAATAGTGATTCAACTAGTCGAGAAGGGAACTTTGGAACAGGTTATCTTGTCGTTGCTTTAA
>DLCF01000014.1 GCA_002480485.1 Planctomycetaceae bacterium UBA7805 | reverse complement strand
GTTGCCGCAGCGCGTCGAATTTCCGAGAGCGTGTACTCATCGAACTTTGCGCTTTTGCGCGGTGTCGTTGTTGGATTGGTGTAGGACACTTTTGTTGCCAATTTCTTCTCAGGGGGTTGGTATAAACATGAATTCAGTAAGCTTCGGCGTGATCTATATCAAAGTGATACAACTTTCGGGCCGATCCATAACGGTTAAATTCAGCGGGTTGCACATCTCTGACGCCAGCTGTCTTAAGCAATCCCGCGAGTAACTCCAGATGCTCTGTCCGCATCTCTTTCTGCACACAGTCCGCCCCGAGGCTCTTCACATCGCCGCGTACAAAAAGCTTCGCTTCGTAGATCGAATCTCCCAGGGCATCTCCAGCATCTCCCAGGACCACAAGGTTGCCACGTTGGGCCATAAAAGCCGACATATGACCCACATTACCCCGCACGATGATATCCATGCCTTTGTTGGAAATTCCGCAACGCGATGAAGCATTGCCTTCAATCACCAGCGTACCGCCACGACCGGTCGCGCCAGCATATTGACTGGCATCTCCCGTGACACGAATGGAGCCCGACATCATATTCTCACCGACCCCAGGACCAACCGAACCATGCACATGAATTTGACCCGATTGATTCATACCACCACAATAATATCCAACACTTCCCTGAACATTGATTTTTAGTGGACCATCGACTCCGACGGCTACCGCATGGCTTCCTCGCGGATTGGTAATCTCCCAGTCCGTATCCGCATGCTCACCCGCCCGCAGGAGTGTCGACTGCTGATGCAAAGCAGCATTCAATTCTCTGAGAGACTGCTTCTGTAGATCAAAGACGGCCACGTGGTTTAATGCTCCCAAAAATAGACGGTGGCAGGCTCAGGTTCCCAGACCGTCGCATGTTCAATGCCCGGTAGAGTCACCAGTGCGCGATATTCCGATCCGAACGCAACATAGTCGTCGGTCTCCGCCAATACAGCGGGCTTACAAGCGATCGGATCCCGTAATACACCAAAACCGTTTCGCGTGCCGAAAACAAAGGTGTAAAAACCGTCCAGGTCCTCAAGTGCGCCAGCTAACGCATCCCCTAATGTCAGACCAGATGCCAGATGGTGTGAAAGATAGGCCGCGGCGACCTCTGTATCATTCTCGGTTTCAAAATGCACCCCGTGTCGCTTGAGATCCCGCCGTAGGTTATTGTGGTTGGAAAGCGACCCGTTGTGCACCAGACATTGATCTGGGCCAGTAGAAAATGGGTGTGCCCCCCGAGTGGTCACTGCAGACTCGGTCGCCATCCGTGTATGACCAATACCGTGCGTACCACTCATCCGTGCAATACCGAATCGACGAGAAACATCCGCCGGGGCACCAACCTCCTTAAAAATTTCAACCGACTCACCACGGCTCATGATCCGTAAGTCTGAAAATTCCAGTTTGAGTAGATCCTCAACGGCAGCGGCGATTGCATGATCCAAACAGAGCACTGCGTGCGTATCGATCACCTGCATATTGATCGGCTGAGAAAATTTTGATGCAAGGACACGCTCCAACGCCGGAAATACTTCACCTGCAGCAGCCGACTGCAGCGTGAATTTCAATTTATCCTTATGCGTGTCAGATCCATAAATCGCAATGCCCGCACTATCCGGGCCGCGATCACTCATTGTGGTGAGCATGCTTTCTAAATGCATTCCCAAGCAGGACTGCAATTCACCATTTTTTAAAAACAGTCCGACAATCCCGCACACGTGCCTAGGGCTCCACGCTGTCAGCTTAAAAGGGTCGGTCCCGCCACAACGGGCAATTCCCAAAACAGTGAAATTATAAAGACACGCTGATGTGTTGGACAGTAGCCCATGAGCGATACGAGTAATGGCGTGGCAATGAAAGCGACATTGCAGGATATTGGCGTGCGTTGACAACACCCGCGGTAACCGTTGAGTATTGAATTACTCGTCGAGTTCCCCGGCTTCGGCCCGCTGAATACCCTGGGCCGCCGCTTCCTGGCTTAACGGAAATTCTGGACCCGGGGCGAAGTATTGAACATCGTCATCCAGGTAGAAGGGGGACGGCAACGTTTGGCCACCCACATTCACCTGACAGCCGGACGAAATCAGCACGACGGCTAGCAGAGGAGCGGCCAAGAAAAGATTCAATCTCGAAAGGGACTGACCGGTTCGGCACATTAAAATTACTCCTCAAGCGATAGATTTCTAATCGTCTTCACAGCGAGTGATTAAACCGCATAATCGTTATCTTCGTTATCGACAAACAGGGGAATCAACTTGCATTAGATTCCGTAAAAGTTTGCTTGAAACACCTACTTTGGAGCCGATAGCATGCTGTCACCAGGTTCTCGGCAGACAAACATAGGATCTGAGGGCCAAAAGTCGCAAGGCTGAAAAGGCGGTTTTGTTCGAACTGCAATTGATAAAAAGGTAAGATGTCACTGAGTATTGGCAGTTCGGCCACACGACCGTGTCTGAAAACCGCTGGACCATCGCTAGCGGACAGAGAAAATTTGAAGGGTGCATGATGAGGTTCACTGCTGGCATTGATAGTGATCATTGCCGACCGGCGCTAAAAATGCGTATGAGAGTTCGCTACGCGTTGCTATGGATTCCCCTGTTACTGCTCTTACCTCTACGTGTCGATGCTCAGTTCAATCCGCAACAGGCGCGCAGCCAAGCCGTCATCAAACCCAGCTACTTCGCCTCGCTAGAGCTACTCCAACGAGGCCGTTACAAGCAAGCGATCAAAGGGTTTCAACAAGCGGGACGAAATGCAATCCGTTTTGGAAGTCAACGATGGATTGATTCAATCTGCTACTACGCCATGCTCGGTGAAACCTACTATCGGACCGGACAACTTGAGGAGGCACGCAATAATTTTGAGTCTGCACTGAATATCTATTTGCAGAACTCCGACTGGATGCTGCGTATGAAATTTCCACCGCAGATAACGCCCAACCAACATCCTCCACGTAGTCCGATCTGGGCCCGCAGTCGTCGTAAGTTTGTCCTGGGAAATTTCCCTGAGGTTTTCTCGATCGTACGTGGTGGACCAAAATTGGTAACGGGAAATGGAAAATCCGGAATCGGAAATGTCCAGAAATTGCAATCGCTCCATGCAACTGAAGTCGTGCGTTGCACTGCCCTTGCCATACGACGCTATACCGAGCTGTATGGACCGCTTGCGGAATACAATCCGCTTCTTGAGAAGGTACAATCGGCCCTCGTTCAACGGCAAACTTCCCCGAACCATTGGTCACAGGTCTGGATTGATTATCCGCTGGGTGTAGCCCAAGCTGCTATGGGAAAGAGAGAAATCGCAGCCGCAACGCTCCAGCGAGGTCTAGTTCTCAGCGGCAGGTTGGATCATCCGCTTACGGGAGCGGGATTACTAGAACTTGGTCGGCTGAATCTGAAAGAGTCTCGTTACGATCAGGCCACAAATTTTTTCCAGGCAGCCGCCCTCTCTGCCGCTTACTACAACCAGCAGTTGGTCGTCCAAGAGGCATTCAAATTGGCCTTTGTCGCACATACTGCAAGCGGACGAAGTGGTGTACCGCCCAACTTTGCTGATGCAATTATCTGGGCAAAGCGAAATAACCTTGAGGAGACGTATGCGTCACTGTTGATCAGAACGGCCGAGGGATTCGCTAACGCCGGAAACATCAAGGAGGCGGAGGCGACGCTCAACCGCGTGCAACCAATACTGCGACGAAATAAAATTGCTGGCAGTCGCATTGGTGCGGAGGCCAATTATGTTGCATTTGTGATTGCCATGATTCGTAGTGATATGCAGTCCGCGGGGCGAATACTCGCAGATGTCATGCGTTTCGAAAGACAAGGTTCGGTTCGCTTGTTTCACGTTTTGCTGGTCAATAGATCATATCAACAAGGTGCCATCCGTGACCGAATTGCAATGCAACTCTTTGCGAAAGTACTCGGGCAACCGAGCCCGATCGTCTGGCGGCACGAACCGTTGGAAGCGTGGAGTCAACTTTTGATTCCCCAATTTGTTGCGCTTGAGCATTGGTTCAATGCAGCTATCAAACGTGAAAAACCGCTGGAGGCCATGGAGATTGCCGACCGGGTGAGATGTGCGCGGTTCTTCAGTACGCAACCACTGGGCGGTCGTTTACTAAATCTTCGCTGGTTAATGCAGGCGGATGCTGCCGCCTTGCCCCAGACGGCGACCCTGCAACGCCAAGAATTTCTCACCGCATTTCCTCGCTTTGGCAAATTGACCCAACAATCGGACGCTATCCGCGGAGAGATCAAACAGGGCTCGTTGCTTCCAGCAGCAATAAAATCTGTTAAGCAGCAAGAAAAACTCTTTGGCGAACTACTTAAGATTAATCGAGCCCAAGAAAAAATGTTGTTACCGATGGTGGTGCGGAGAGAGCCGGTCGAAATGGTTTTTCCCCCACCTAACAAAGGCAAAGATATCCAGAGTCGCTTGGGCGATGGTGAAGCGATATTGATGCTGCATGTTGCGTCGCAAGCACACTATGGTTGTCTAATTACGAAATCCAACCAGCGCGTTTGGCGAATCGATTCACCCCAAGAGGTGCAAGTTCATTTAAAAGATTTGTTGCGGATGATGGGGCATCGCGAGCCCAATGGTGCAATCAAAACCTCTGAAATTGATGCGAATCGCTGGCGACCGTCCGCGCAGGCACTTCTTCAATCGCTCACCAAAGGGGCGAAGATCGATCTTGGTAAAAATATCAATGAGTTGACTATCGTTCCCGATCACTTTTATTGGTATATCCCTTTCGGCGCCCTACCGCTGGATAGTGAAGGTGGAGAAACATTACTTTCTGGAGTCCGAATCCGCTATGCCCCGACACTAGGGTTAGCTCAGGGGGATGGTCGCGGGAGAAAACAATCGGGTGCGTGGGCCATTGTGCAAGGACAACTCTATCCGGGTGAAGATCCGGATGTCGCAGCGCAGGTCACTGATGCGGTTGAAAAATTAGTAACCAAATCGAGCGTGGTCAGTCAGTCCTTCAAGATGCACGGACACGCTTTCGTGAGCTTGCTGGACGGGTTGCTCGTATGGGATGATCTCGACAATGGTGTTAATGCCCCGCTTGATCTAGCACCATTACAAGTTGATCGAGGTAAAGAAGGATCGACTATTGGAGAGTGGTTAAAGTTACCGTGGCCCAGCCCCGATGTGATATTGCTGCCCGGTTTCCATACACCGTCCGAGAACAGTCTTAAAAATATTAAGAACAAAGGAATGAATCGAATTGGAGACGAACTGTTTTTAACGAGTATGGGTCTGCTCGGTGCGGGTAGCCGAACACTCTTAATTAGTCGCTGGCGGACCGGGGGGCGGGTTGCAACAGAGTTACTCAAGGAGTTTATTCAAGAATTACCGAATTCCTCGGCCTCAGATGCCTGGCAACGGGCAGTGCAAATTGTCGATCAGACCGAGGTGGATCCTGCTAATGAACCCAGAGTCGATTCGGATCCTGAAGGACCGCCTGTGACCGGTCGACACCCATTCTTCTGGAGCGGCTTCGTGCTGATCGATCCAGGCGAACCAAATCGGAACTCCGAAAACGAACCGCCCGCAGGCTTTGCGTTCCCGAAAGACGGAGAGGACGACCGATAACGGACATCACCACGAATCCGATAGACGATTCTCGCCACCGTGACCGGTTCTGTTGTCTCAAACCGTAGTTGTCTACTTTATCCCAAAAATTTGAATTGCGATTGCGTTGAGAGAGGTTTTTTAGCCGCTATCGCTATATAGGCAAACTCAAACCATTATAATCAATCAGCCGTATCACTCATTGGGTTAGGTCCCGCGAGTCCGTTCACGCTACTGATCAAAAAGATCTGATCCCAATGACTGATCCATCGCTACATACCAGTTCTATTGATTCGACGATCGCGTCACTTCCTGCACACATTCAGGATTGGATTCGCAGGGAGGTGGCTCTTTGCAAACCTGAAAATGTCGAAATCATCACCGGCAATGTCGACCAGATCATTCGACTGGAGAATGAACTGGAGGCATCGGGGGCCTACACGCGACTCGACGAGCAAGTGTATGGCAAGCGTTCCTTTTACGCTCGCAGTGACAAGAATGATGTGGCGCGTGTTGAAGAGCGTACGGTGATTTGCACCGCAGACCCGGTCGATGCCGGACCTCTAAATTTCTGGATTGATCCGACGGAGATGCATTGCAAACTTGATCAGCTCTTTGACGGAAGCATGCGGGGACGGACCATGTATGTGGTCCCGTTTGTCACCAACCCGGCCGAAAGTCAGTTTGCGTCAGCCGGGGTCCAGTTGACCGATAGCGCAAATGTGGTTTGCAACCTCTATCGGATGAGCAATCTTCAAGACGGCTGGAGAATCCTGGAAAAGCCGTCTCGCTTTCCACGGATTACCCACAGCTACGGCACGCTAAACAAAGTAGACCGATGGATCACGCACTTTCCTGAGGAACTTTACTGTCGCACGATCAACAGCGATTACGGTGGAAATGCGCTCGGCCCCAAGAAAATTTTCGGCTTGCGATTGGTAGGGATACAAGCGCTAGAAAATTCTCGAAGAAAATCGCACCCTGATGAGGATGTAGGCATCGAATTTGTGGAGCACATGGCGTTATTCGGTATCGACTACGGTGACCGACGGATTCATTTTGGCGCTGCGTTCCCAAGCATGTGCGGGAAAACGAATATCGCAAACGGTGTTTCAGAGGGGCCCATGGCCCAAAAGAAGGTATTCACGCTCGGTGATGACATTATCGGGGGGGCTACGAAAAAGGGCGACGGCAGACTTTACGTGAACAACATTGAGTCCGGTATTTTTGGTGTTACGAAAGGCATGAGTGATTTTGCCAACAAGATGCTGATGGAGGCCTTGCGACACCCGAAGCCTGAAGTTCAGGACTGTGAAGGGGGGCCCATTTTTACAAATCAGGTCCTCGTGGACCATCATGGCAGTAAACAGGTCTGGTGGACTGATAGTGGAGAAGATTTCCCGGCGGGTAACGGGATCACTACCTGGAACTGGCTCGGCGATCAAATCAGCGCAGATGATGAGGAGAAGGATCAGAAAAATGCCCGTGTCACAATGCCAATTCGCAACGTCCCTCACTTAGAAGAGGATTACCACAATCCGGAGGGTGTGCCACTGGATGTTTGTCTGATCGGTGGTCGCTCGAGCAAGCTGCATCCACTGATCAGTCGCGCCCGTACTTGGAACGAAGCGGTATACCACGCGTTGTGTCAATTCAGCGAGCCGACCGCTGCTGCCGTGGGACAAAAACCTCGTTACGATCCTATGGCAAATCGTCCGTTTATCGCATTCAACGTGAGCGATTATGCGCAGAAATGGCTTGCTCTGCCGCAAAATACTCCCCGACCGCCTGTTGTATTCAGCGTCAACTGGTTCCGTCGCAATGATGCGGGGCAGTTTGTCTGGGATGGATTCGGAGCAAACTATCGCGTTCTTGATGCGGCCGTGCGGGAACTTGCGGGAGAGGACTGGTGGGTGGAGACTCCGATGGGTCTTGTTCCACAACCGGAACATATCGACATAAGTGGTCTCAAATCGACAACAACTATCCAACAACTCGCCGAGATTCTTGTGCCCGACAAAGAGGCCCTTCAGAGTGAAGTGGACAACCGGGAAGATTGGCTCCACCAAATCGAAAACGGACTGGAGACAGAAAGCGTTGGGCGGGGAACCCCCAAGAAGCTCCCCCAGGCCATCTGGGAGGAACACGAGACCTTCAAAAAGCGGGTAGATGCATACTGTGCTTGAGTCGATGCTGTACGATGATTCAAAGCGGTGATCCCGTCGAGAGTCCGCTAGCAAGTGACTGGCATAGGGTAATGCGGTGAATGATCTGGATCCACTGTTTGTGAAACTCGAACGCCTCTGCGTCCAAAGCCAATTCAGACATCGCAGTAAACGCTATCGAGAGTAAAAAACAACGCATGTGTTTTTTGCGCATGCAGAATCATTGCCTTAGGGTCGAATTGCGGACGCAATACACCTACACAACGGAACAACGGAAAACCGATGCCCACGCGTGGGCATCCGCTTTTTTGGCTCAACATGGGGCCGCCCCATGCCGCCCCATGCCGTCGCGGTTGCCTCGTAGAATGGCGTGGAAGCGAACGGGCAACGGTGTTGAATGATTCGCAGATCAAATATCTGATCCGTGTTCTAGAACAATGGATAAAAACAGAAATGCCCTAATATTCTTCGTCACATGCCCTACGCCAGGGATTTCTAGTCGCGCTTTGTTTTCTGATTCTTGTTCCGTACCGTTTCGCGATTTAAAATAGATTCATGGAATCTGAAAATCGTAAACAATTCGTCGGGATGTTTCCCACCACGCGGATGCGCCGCTTACGTTATCTTCCGGCGGTACGCTCCTTGGTTCAGGAGGTTCAAATCTCACCGAGTAAACTGATTTTGCCGCTTTTCGTATGCAGTGGCACAAAGGTTCGCAAACCGATAGCCTCCATGCCCGGGCATGCACAGCTTTCGATTGATCAACTCGGGGACGAATTATCTGAGGTGCAAGCGTTGCGGATTGGTGGGGTGATGCTCTTCGGTATACCCTCGGAAAAAGATGCTCGTGGTAGCGATTCCATGTGCAGCGATGGGATTATTCAGCAGGCATTGCATAAAGCGAAAGAGACCGCCCCCGATGTATTGGTAATTTCAGATGTTTGTTTCTGTGAATATACCGATCACGGACAGTGTGGGATTGTTTCGGAGACTGGGGGATACACGGATGTGGACAATGACGCTACATGCGAATTGCTTGCTCGTCAGGCATTAAGCCATGCGAACGCCGGGGCAGATATGGTCGCCCCGAGCGGTATGATCGACGGCATGGTGGAGTCGATCCGTAAGGGCCTCGATCAGGGCGGATATGAACACCTTCCTATTCTTAGTTATGCGGCAAAATATGCGAGCAGTTTTTACGGTCCGTTTCGTGATGCGGCAGAGAGTATACCGGTGGCCGGTAACCGAAAGTCCCACCAAATGGATCCTGCCGTGTCGGCTGATCAAGCGATCCGCGAAGTCGCGCTAGATCTGGCAGAGGGCGCTGACATGATTATGATAAAACCGGCTCTGGCCTACCTGGATGTCATCGCTAAGGTCAAAAATCAATTCCCCGGAGTTCCTCTTGCGGCTTACAACGTTTCCGGGGAATACAGCATGGTCCGCGCTGCCGCAGAGCAAGGGTGGATCGATCAGCGGGCAGCGACCCTTGAGATGCTGGTTGCCATGCATCGGGCAGGTGCCCAAATGATCGTGACCTATGCCGCCAAGGACGTGGCACGCTGGAACGCCGAATAAGAATCCCTCGAGACCACTCGTTTTGGTCGTCGCACGGCAGAGCAAATTCTCCAGCCGCTCCGGCTGTCATCGCCAGCAAAGTTTATGATAAGTGCCTGGTCGTTAGATATTTACAAATTATCAAATTTGTCTGCCTCGGGAGCAGAATGTGGTATTTATTGGGTACAAGTTGATTTTATCTGCAAATTTTACATCGCCACACTGCCGGTCTGGACGATTTTGCATCAGATGCGGTTTGTGAAATCGTACGCGGTAGGTACTATTCCATGCTTATGCCACTCCATTCCAAGCCGTCTGCAACGCTTCAGTTTACCCACCCATTGCCCTACGGGGCCATCGTCCATGATGGCGGCGTGCAATTTGCCGTCTTCAGTCGTAGTGCAACCGCAATGCGAGTGCTACTCTATGATTCCATCGAGGATCACGAGCCTGCAGCCATACTTCACTACGATCCGGAGTCAGATCGCTGGGGCGATGTCTGGAGCATTTTTGCACCGCACCTTGCACCGGGACAGCTCTACCACATCCAAGCGGACGGGCCATACGACCCGGAAATGGGACATCGTTTTGATGGAACCGCACGGTTAATCGATCCTTACGCCCGTGCGCTTGCCGGAAGGTTTCTGCAGTCTGACGACGGCATTATCAGGCCACCAAAATGTGTGGTCGTCGATGATGACTTTGACTGGGATGGAGATCGCCATCTTCGTCGCAACCTCTCAGAAACAGTAATTTATGAAATGCATGTACGCGGATTCACTCAGTCTGAAACCAGCGGGGTCGAGCATCCGGGCAGCTACCTCGGCGTAATCGAAAAAATTCCTTATCTTCAATCGCTTGGCGTAACCGCGATCGAATTGATGCCGGTTCACGAGTTTCCAATTAAAGATTGTCAGGGAAATGATTTAAAGCATCCTAATTACTGGGGCTATGACCCGATGGCTTTTTTTGCACCCCATCGCGGTTATGCAGTTGGTCAGGAGCCAGGATCCCAGGTTCACGAATTCAAGCAAATGGTAAAGGCATTGCATCAGGCCGGGATTGAAGTGATTCTCGATGTGGTTTTCAATCACACGTGCGAGGGGAATGAACTGGGACCGACGCTTAGCTTTAAAGGGCTGGAAAATCGCGTTTACTACATGCTGGAAAATGGCGGCCGATTTTATCGCAACTATTCTGGCTGCGGGAACACGATCAACGGCAATCATCCCATCTGTCGTGAAATGATCTTCAATTGTCTAAGGCATTGGGTTCACAATTACCACGTAGATGGATTTCGCTTCGATCTTGCCTCGATTTTGAGCCGCGACCGCAACGGCCAACTTGTCGCCAATCCTCCGCTGGTGGAGATGATTGGTGAAGACCCGATGTTGGCAGACACAAAAATTATTGCCGAAGCATGGGATGCGGCCGGTGCGTATCAGGTCGGCACGTTTGCCAATTTGCGTTGGGCAGAATGGAACGGACAATATCGTGATGATGTCCGAAGTTTTTGGCGCGGTGACAGTCAGTTACGTGGAAAATTGGCAACTCGATTAGCTGGTTCCAGTGATCTTTATCAAAGGGGTGGTCGCAAGCCCTACCACAGTATTAATTTCGTGACCTCCCATGATGGTTTCACCCTGAATGATCTGGTCAGTTATTCGCGCAAACACAATGAAGCTAATGGTGAGGGCAATCGGGACGGGGATGATAACAATCATAGCGCAAACTACGGGATCGAAGGTCCGACGGACCAAGAGACGGTAATCATCACTCGTCAAAGACAAATTAAAAATATGCTGGCAACCATGCTGGTCAGTCAAGGCGTTCCGATGATTGTTTCTGGCGATGAATGTCGCCGGACTCAACTTGGTAACAATAACGCTTATTGCCAGGACAATAAAATTTCTTGGTTCGACTGGTCACTGGTCGAACAGCACGAAGATTTAGTTAGGTTTGCCCGAACGTTGATCGAGTTTCGCAAATTGGAACCCACACTCCGCCGGGAAACCTTTCTGCAGGGGGTTGCCCGGAAACCGGGCGAACTACCCGATGTGAGCTGGTACGACCTAACTGGAGAAACCGTCTGCTGGGATCAAGATGAAAAAACCTTGACCTGTCTGCTGCGGGCAGTCGGAGAAACCGAGGGATATTCTGGCGGACGGCACGTCCTGCTGCTATTTAATGCCGAAGATCGGGATCTTGAATTTGTGCTTCCTGCAAAATCGCGCTCTTTCGACTGGCGATTACTGTTTGATACAGCGGCGACTGGTTCGGATGACATCTTTCCGGAGGGAAATGGTCCGCCAATGCCACGGCACCGATCGCTGCACGTCGGCTTTCGTTCGATGGTGTGTTACACCGCCGCGCTCAAGACAAGCAGTCGGGGGCATGCGGGCGGCTGAGAGAGCTTTAGCGATTCATACCGCTGTTATTTCTCAGTAATAATAAACAGTCACAGTCTCGCCGGGCGAAACCACAGCCGCTGACTCGGGGATGATGAGAAAACCATCCGACTGCACCGCTGAAAAAAGCATCGATGCACCCTGCTGGCTGCTTTTAAACACGCCATCTGCGGTAACCTGCACGCGGACATAATCGGTCCGACCTTCAATCGATTTAAGAGATTCGCCGAGTGGAATTCGATTCCGGCGGTACGGAAGAGCGCTACCTCGGCCGGTCAGATTACGGATCGCGCGACCTGCAAAAAAATCGTATCCGCAAAGGCAGGCCACCGGGTTTCCCGGAAGGATAAAAACGGGATGGTTCTGAAACATCCCCATGCCGATCGGTGACCCGGGACGCATCCGAATGCCGTGGATTCCAAGTTCTCCATATCTGGCGAGCAAATGTGGCACATAATCTTCGCAGCCCACACTCGATCCACCGGAGATGATCAGAATATCCGTATCGACTTTCAGAGCCTCAAGAATAGACGCCGGATTGTCAGGAACAATACCGGAAAATGTGAACTCACCACCGTCGCGATTCACAAGCGATTTGAGCATCGGACTATTTGCATCGGCGATCATGCAATCGACCGGTGTTGTGCCGGCTGGAAGTAATTCATTTCCGGTGGTAACGAGATGCACCCTCGGTTTACGCAAAACGGAAACCGAATTAATACCGATCGATGAAAGCAGGCCGATATCCTGTGGCCGAATACGTCGTCCCGCTTCGAGTACACACTGACCGCAGGCAACATCTTCTCCCGGCAGTCCAACGTGCTTACCTGCAATCACGGGATGATCAATCAAAATGGCACTCTCCCGTAAATGAACATGCTCCACTGGAATCACCGCATCGGCACCCGCAGGCACTGGAGCGCCAGTCATGATCCGGACCGCTTGACCTGCAGCCATTGAACGGGGTGTTGCGTCGCCGGGATAAATTTCGCCGGCAACGCGTAAAAGGACCGGATCAGATTCAGTAGCTTTTTCAATTTCGATCGCACGCACCGCAAAGCCATCCATCATGCTGCGATGAAAGCCTGGCACATTCACTCTACTGGTAATCGTCCGTGCTAAAACTCGGCCGTCCGAGTGCACGCTTGCAATATCTTCGGTATCTAAATCGGGAAGCACACGGTCGGCCCAAGCAATCGCATGAGCGACGCTGGAACGTTCCGAAAATGGGAGCATCTGGACATCGTGCATCGGTAGGAAATAAATCTTTTTTCTCTTTGGATTTTCCAAAACACCTCAGACCATCAACCCGTTGACCCGCTGCCAGGAGCAACTTAAATTTGGATTTCGCCCGGGAATTTTTTCAAGCTATTATCTTAACGGCTATTTGTGCTGTGCCTATCGTGGATATTGCGAATGCTCCTATTCAAAATCGAGTGTCATTAAACACGATGAGAATATTGACATGCTTACCAAACGCGTGATTCCATGCCTGGATGTCGATCAGGGTCGCGTGGTGAAAGGCACACGCTTTGTCGGTCTGCGAGATGCCGGCAACCCCGTTGAAGTCGCCATTCGCTATGAAAAGGAAGGAGCCGACGAGCTGGTCTTTTTAGACATTACTGCCAGTCACGAAGCTCGCGAGTGTATGGTTGATGTTGTTCGCAAGACAGCCGATGTGATTTCGATGCCCATGACAGTCGGCGGTGGCATCCGTACTCTGGATGATATCCGGCAACTCTTAATTTCAGGCACCGATAAAGTTTCAATCAATTCGACGGCGGTGAAAGAGCCACGGTTTATCGAACAGGCGGCCAAGAGGTTTGGGAGCCAATGCATTGTTGTGAACATCGACCCTAAAAGGGTTGAAAAAAACGGGAATACCTTTTGGGAGGTTTTTATTCACGGTGGTCGCATCGCTACCGGCCTGGAAGCGGTGAGTTGGGCACGAGAAGTGGAACGTTTGGGAGCGGGCGAAATCGTGTTAACAAGCATGGATTGCGACGGGACCAAAGATGGGTATGACCTGGAGATCACAAGCGCAGTCAGCACAGCCGTTTCTATTCCAGTCGTTGCTAGTGGCGGTGCAGGACACCCTAAGCACCTTGCCGATGCTATCCAGATCGGCAAGGCAGATGCGGCTCTTGCCGCCAGCATTTTCCATTTCGGAGAGTATTCCATTGCGGATACCAAGCAGTTCATGCGGGATTGCGGCATTCCAGTTCGGCTCTGATATGCCCCACTCAATACGATTACAATATTCACTCAGGGCTTCAACTTCATTTTGAGGATACGCTGATGGCAACTGATCCCACTCTAAAGCTTGACCGGGCAAACGACCTTTCGGTCGACAAAATATTCAGAGCTGTGGTGAAACTCGATGGCAGCGACCTGCACCTGAAAGTGGGACAGCCCCCGTACGTCCGTGTCGCCGGATCCCTGCGCCCACTAAAGCATGATCCGATTGGTCCGCTTGAGATGCGAGACCTGTGCTATCCGCTGATGGATGAGAGAAATCGGGCAATCTATGAATCTGAGGGCGGTGCAGACTTCGCATACATGATCGACGTCGATGGGACACAGTGGCGATTTCGCGTAAACATGCTCACACAGATGGGGCACGTTGGAATGGTAGCTCGGAGAGTTAATAACCAGATCCCGGATTTTAAAGGGCTGCATCTACCGGATGTTATCGAGGACCTATGTCAATTCGACCAGGGATTAATTCTTGTCGCTGGAGTCACCGGTTCAGGAAAAAGCACTACGATTGCCTCAATGTTGAATTGGATTAACGATCATTATCGAAAGCATATCCTGACGCTCGAGGATCCAATCGAATTTCTATTTCGCGAAAATAAATGCCTTATCAATCAACGTGAAATTGGAATCGATGTTAAAGATTTTGAACTGGGTATGAAACACGCCGTGCGTGAGGACCCTGATGTCATGCTCGTGGGAGAAATGCGGGATCGGGAAACCTTCCAGACAGCCATCCATGCTGCAGAGACAGGCCACCTGGTGTTTGGCACCATCCACGCTTCGAGCGCAGCATCGACTATCAACCGTATTTTGGATCTATTTCCGCAGGATATGCATGCATCGTTGAGAAGTGCACTTGAAACAAATTTGAAAGCGGTCGTTGCGCAGAAGTTACTGCCATCGATATCCAAAAGTTGTTCCCGAGTACCCGCTGTCGAGGTCATGATCATGAATAGCATGATCCGAAAATTAGTCATCGAGGAAGAGGACGAAAAGCTCTCGGATGCAGTGCGATTGGGAACCCAAGACCGAATGCAGGACTTTAACATGTCTTTAAAAAGCTTGATTGACAAAGCACTTATCTCCCAGGATGTTGCCATGGATGTCTCACCCAATAAACAACAGTTAAAGATGGTGCTTAAGGGAATTGACGTTGCTCAGGGTGGGTTGTTGTAATGCGAAAAGCGTTGCCGAAGGGTATATTCTTCTGGAAAATCACGTTGATTGGGCTAGGATTCATCATCCTGCCAGAGTTCGATGCGGTTTCCCAAGAGAGCGATGCAGTCGCTCGCCAAGCAACCTGGCCCGATCCACAATGGATTGATCCGGATACTTACAGGGGACCAGGATTTTACTTCAGTGCTTTCAAAATTTCCGCGTGCCTCATCTTATTCTTTCTCTGGGTCCAAGCGGCCG
>DLCF01000047.1:37610-39453 GCA_002480485.1 Planctomycetaceae bacterium UBA7805 | reverse complement strand
CTTGCCGCACTTCCGGGCAAGGGTGCTCACGTCGCTACGGTGAACGACTATCTCGCACGTCGCGACGCGGAGTGGATGCGACCACTCTACGAGTGCCTCGGGATCACGGTCGGGATTGTAGAAACGCAAATGAGCCAAGAGGAACGGCGGAGTGCCTATCAGTGTGATGTGACTTACGGCACGGCAAAAGAGTTCGGCTTCGACTTTCTCCGTGACCGGCTGCTACACCGCCGGATCGGACAGGAGCCCTCGAGCCTGCTCGGGCAGATGCTGGGTCAATTCCAGAAAGGCGATCACGAATCGGCCGTCCAGCGGGAACCGCATTTTGCCCTCGTTGATGAGGCCGACAGTATTTTAATCGACGAAGCGCGGACACCCCTGATCATCAGTGCTGTGCCGACCAACGAACAGAAGGCAGCGGTAGAAGCCTACCGCTGGGCCGCCAGCATCGCCGGGCAGTTCGAGGAAAACGACGATTATGACTATGATCATGAGAAAAAAACGGTGGAACTCTCTGCCGATGGCCGGCGCCACGTCCGCGATCTGCCGCATCCCGAGGCGCTGGATGCGGTCGGCATGGTGAGCATCTACGAATATGTCGAGCAGGCCATCAAGGTCGGACGCGAATTTTTCCGCGATCGGCAATACGTGGTTCGCGATGGAGAAATTGTGATTGTCGATGAATTCACCGGGCGTCTCTCAGAGGGACGCAAGTGGCGGGCCGGTATTCATCAGGCGGTGGAAGCCAAAGAAGGGGTCGAGGTGACGGTTGAGACCGGGCAGGCAGCCCGCGTCACGGTGCAAGATTACTTTCGACGTTATCACCGACTCTGCGGCATGTCAGGAACCGTGACCAGTAGCAGCCGGGAACTGAAAAAAATCTATGACCTCGGTGTCGTGGCCGTACCCACGAACCGACCCAATATCCGCAAGGAGTGGACCAGTTCAACGCATGCCGATTCCGCTGGTAAGTGGGCAGCCATTGTGGATGAAATCCGCACCTTACACGCCGAGGGACGCCCGGTGCTGGTCGGCACCCGAACGATCGATAAATCCGAAGAACTTTCAAAACTTTTGCACGAGGCTGGGATCGAACATCATATCCTTAATGCCCATCACATTACCGCCGAAGCAGAGATCGTGGCCCGAGCCGGGTGCCGTGGCGCCGTGACGATTGCGACGAATATGGCAGGGCGGGGTACTGACATCATCTTGGGCGGCAACGCGGAAGAAATGGCTTGGAGTCGCTTGCAGCAGCAGTTCAAAAGTCGGCTGGAGGTCCCTCGCGATCGGTGGGAAAGCATGATTGAAACGATCCGTCAGGAAACCAAACTAGGCACCGAGCAAGAGGCGATTCGTGCACTCGGGGGCCTGCACGTGATCTGCAGCGAGTGGCACGAATCAGCGCGGATTGATCGACAATTGATCGGCCGTTGCGGACGCCAGGGCGATCCGGGAACCTTCCGACGATATGCGGCACTCGACGATGATATCCTGGAAAACGGCTATGGACCCAAACGGGCAGAGCGGCTTGCCCGACAAGGGGAGGGGAAGACCGGCACGCTCGGCAATTGGAATCGCACGTTCCAGCGGGCTCAGCAGAAGGTGGAAAAGCGGCACTTTCGCGGACGCAAGTCGCTGATGTACCATGAGAAACTCCGCAAGAAAATTCAGCGGCAAATGGGGCAGGACCCTTACTTGGACACTCCGAATTGATTGAACGATCATCCCAGCCCGCATTCAAGCCTTTGCACATCGGATCGGTGTTAGTCGACCCTCCGGTCCTGCAGGCACCGATGGCCGGTTTCACCAACTATGCCTTCCGGCAGATCGTGCGTGAGTT
>DLCF01000047.1:31244-37287 GCA_002480485.1 Planctomycetaceae bacterium UBA7805 | reverse complement strand
GGGGGTGCCGGCCTGCAGGCTACGGAGATGATCAGTGCCCGCGGTTTTCTCGGACTTCAGAGCCACACGCAAAGCGACGACTTGCCGGATCGATTGTGGGGCGTTGCCGAGGAGCCGAGACCGCTGGCCGTGCAAATCTGGGACAATGATCCGGAGTCGCTCGCTGCGGTTGGCGAAAAACTTGCACACGAGTTGAAGGTAACGGTGGTCGACATTAACTTCGGCTGCCCGGTGCGACAAGTCACCGAGCGTGCCAAAAGCGGAAGCTATCTGCTAAAGTGCCCCGAAAAAATGGGGGAAATTATCGAACGGGTGGTCGCCGCCTGCCGTCCGGTGCCGGTGACCGCAAAGATCCGACTGGGCTGTACCCGCGATCAGATCAACGCAATAGACATCGCTCAAGTGGTTGAGGGCGCTGGCGCCGCGGCCCTTACCGTGCATGGGCGCACCGCAGCCGATTTTTTTAAGGGCACTGCCGATTGGGAAAAGATTTCCGAGATCCGACCTTACCTGAAAAATATTCCGCTCATCGGAAACGGTGATCTCGACTCACCGCACGCAGTGGTCGAGGCACTGACGCGGTATGATGTGGACGGGGTAATGATTGCCCGCGCCGCTCTTGGGCGTCCGTGGCTGTTCCTCCAGGCTCAGGCAGCACTACGAGGCGATTCGATCCCGCCCGAGCCATCGCTTGATGATCAGCGGCGACTCCTGCTGCACCACTTCGATTTGATCTGCCGACGATTCGGGCCGGAGAAGGGCTGCATTCTGATGCGGAAATATGCGTGCTGTTACGCTCAGGGGCGACGAGGCGCACGAACTTTCCGCTCACGGGTTGCGGTCATCAACACTCCGGCAGAATTTTTCACTGTGGTCGAGGATTCATTTCCACGTGACAGCGATCTTCAATCGGGATCAGACACGTCACCCGTATCGATTTCGAGCGGGCCTTTGACGTGCTCCTCCACCTCAACCGGCGGCAACGAAAAGACCTTGTAAAGGCAGAAGCTGATCAGGCTGAGCACCGCACCGATCGAGACCACCATCACGGTCAGGCCTGCTGAGTTGAGTCCTGCCGCTGCTGAGGCTATTTGGGCCACTAACGAAGCTACGTCTAGTCGTTCCATTATCTGTTCTCTCCACCTTGGGTTGCGGTGTCACCATCGTCGTAGGTTAGCCGGCCCTGGGCCTCCCAGCGTTTACCGGCAGTTCGAACGAGTAAAAGCAGCGTCACTAGCACCGCGCCAATAAAAAGTATCGAACCCAATGCAGCCGGATTGTTACCGATCGATTCCACGTAGCTCGGAAGATTCTGAGTGCAGAATCCGACCAGCACCACGATAAGATAAACAGGAACCACGTATTTGAGCATTAACTGCACGAAGTGGGGAATTCGAATATGCGCCCCGCGATGCGCTTCGGTTGCGCCTTTCTCAATCCCAAACGCCCACCCGTAAAGCAGCGATTGGATCAACGCGAGCACGAACAACAGCACGCTACCGACCCAGAAATCAAAGGTGTCAAGCGCTACGAGACCCTCGGAAAAATAGAGCACAAATCCGCAGCCGAGCAGGCTGATCAAACCGAGCATGGCGGCCGATGCATGCCGCTTGAGACCGAAACCTTCCTCTAGGAAGGCAATCACCGGTTGCAGCATGGAAACGCTGCTGGTAATCGCTGCGATGAAGAGCATGAAAAACCAAAGAAAGCCGAAAAATTGGCCGACAAGGGCGGGCCCCGGCATGAGTGCAAACACGTTCGGCAGCGATTCAAACCCCAGGGCGAACGTGCCTTTCTCACCCACTGCAGCGCCAAGAAAAATAAAGGCGGCCGGAATGGTAATCAAACCACCGAGCACGACCTCAAAAAATTCGTTCATGCTGCTGCTCGTCAGGCCGCTTAGCACAACGTCGTCATTTTTGCGCAGGTAGCTGGCGTAATTAATAATGATGCCGAATCCGACTGAAAGACTGAAGAAGATTTGCCCAGAGGCGGCAAGCCAGGTCTTGAAATCGCCTAGTTTTTCGAACTGCGGATTCCACATAAAACCGAGCCCTCCCAGCACCGATTGATCCGGCTTGGCCGGGTCGGGCGTGCCGAGCGTGAGCACACGCACCAGCACAATCACGGCTAGAACAACCATCACAGGCATCGCGATTCTGCAGAAACGCTCGATGCCTTTGGTAACCCCGCGATAGATCAGGGTGAAGTTGAGAATAAATGAGAGGATGACGATCACTAAAAGGAACAAATGCGTGCCCGAGAAATTTGCCCCGTGGGCACCGATGCCGACAAAATCGCCGAAAAAGTTTTTATAGCCTTCCGCGCCCTGGTCTTTGATCTCCGGCGAAACCAGAGCACCGGTGATGTATTTAATCGCATAGCCGAGACACCAGGCCTCGATCACCACGTAATACATGTAGATCACGAGCGGAATCATTAGCGCAATAGCACCAAAATATTTGGAGATCCGGTTGCGCCAGATCATCGAGTAGATGCCGGGAGCTGAATTGAATCCCCGAGTGCCCCCATACCGGCCCATGGTCCATTCAGCCCAACAGAGCGGGATCCCGAGCACCAGCAGCGAGATGAAATAGGGCAGCAAGAATGCACCGCCCCCATTTTGTGCCGCTTGTCCAGGGAAACGAAGAAAGTTCCCCAAGCCGACTGCCGAGCCGGCGACCGCCAGGATCACTCCGATTCGACTGGCCCATTGCTCCTTGCCACCGCGACCACCACCGGCTCCCTGCTCAGCCATTTATACCCCCCATGCTAAGGCTCTTGATCCTCCGGTTAGCCACTGCCCCAAATGAAGGGAGCTCGTTGAACGGACAACGCGGTTTGTGCCCACCGGATCAGCCCCTTTTAATACATAAACTCCTGTTGAGTCAACCGTTTACGATGCGTGTGCCGGTAGGGGTGACTATTTTCCGAAGCTATAGTTGTGTAAAATATTAAAGGTGCGATAGATTCAAGGCCGTAAGTCTATTTATACCGTTAGATTTCCTTTACTCCGTTCGGCAAACGGAGCTACAAAATTATCGCGTTTTGTGTACAGATAAGCATGGACTTTATTCCGCAAGACAAAAGGCATGGTGATCGAAAGGTAATCGACCTCCTGCGGCAGCGTGAATCGATGTCTGCCAGCCAATTAGCCGAGGAACTCGGGGTCACTGACACCGCGGCGCGGCAGCGCCTGAATCGCTTGTTGGAGCAGGGGCTCCTCGAGCGTGAAACCGTGCGCTACGGACGAGGTCGACCCAGCCATCAGTATCGCCTCTCGACAAAGGGTGCAGAGACGGGGGGAGATAACTTTTTCGATCTTGCCGTCACACTCTGGAAAGAGATACGCTCGATCACCGATCCTGAAATCCAACGTGGCCTGCTAGGGCGGATCGCTACTTCACTGGGCAATCGCTACGCAGGAAAAGTCGTGGGCAATACAACCAAGCAAAGAATGGAATCACTCGGACGCTTCCTTGCTGAAAAAGACATTCCTTGCTCGGTCGAAGAAGGCGATGCAGCCCTCCCGGTCCTGAGTGTTCATGCCTGTCCCTACCCAAATCTGGCGGAGACCGACCGTGCTGTTTGTGCGATGGAAAAACAATTATTTTCAGGCCTCGTTCAGACCGATTTACGACTGACCTCCTGCCGACTCGACGGAACCGGAGGATGCACTTTTGAGACCCGGTGAGCAAGACGTACATTTACCCCGCTATGAAGAAGTAAGCCTTTCTTAAACAGCCAGGAACGAACGCGATGACCCAACCATGGATTGAAGGACGTTTTGAAGAGAACGTAGTCACCACCACCATCGAGCAGGCGATCAACTGGGCACGGCAGTCGAGTCTTTGGCCTATGACGTTCGGGCTTGCTTGCTGTGCGATTGAGATGATGGCGGCCGGCGCTAGCCGATACGACATTGATCGGTTCGGCGCGGGAGCCTTCCGCGCCACACCGCGACAGGCCGACCTGATGATCGTGGCCGGAACGGTAACGTACAAAATGGCCAGTCGAGTGCGTCGCCTTTACAACCTGATGCCCGATCCAAAATACGTGATTGCTATGGGCGCATGCACGGTAGGCGGTGGACCCTATTTCAAATATGGCTACCATGTCGTCAAAGGGGTCGACCTCGTAGTACCGGTCGATGTTTACGTTCCAGGATGTCCGCCACGCCCCGAGGCATTACTGGAGGGCTTGATGCGGGTTCAGGACAAAGTAAAGGGGCAAAAGATCACCAAGCGTAACGGCAGCCGGGTTGCCGATGAACTCCCGATTCCGCACCACAGCGGTTACGCCGAACCGATCACCGAAAACGATCCAGTCTTTGGACACCAGAAAATAACTGGCTGAGGCAAGATCATACGCGTCGCCGACATTCACCTCACATTGCGAGAAGAAATTAAGAACTTAGAACGTTATGACTGAAACACTTAAGATTGAAAACCTGCATGTCTCGGTAGAAGATAAACCGATCTTGCACGGTGTGAATATGAAGATTGCACGCGGCGAAACGCATGCCTTGATGGGACCAAACGGCTCCGGCAAAAGCACGCTTGGACTGGCCGTGATGGGGCACCCCGGTTACCAGGTCACTCAGGGCTCAATTGAACTAGCTGGCGAGATGATCGGCGAACTAGCACCCGATGAGCGGGCACGTCGGGGCCTTTTCATGGCTTTTCAGAGACCGATGGCGATTCCGGGTGTGAAAATGGCCGACTTCCTCAGACACGCCACGACCAATGTTCGCCAGCCGGATCGCAAAGAGGGTGAAGAGCTGATTCCAATGCGGCAGTTCCGCAAAGAATTACGCGAAAAAATGGAGCAACTTAAGATTGACACCGAATTTGCCCGTCGCTACGTGAACGACGGTTTTTCAGGCGGCGAAATGAAGCGGGCTGAAATTTTGCAACTTGCGATGCTCCAACCACGTTTTGCGATTCTCGATGAAACCGACTCGGGGCTTGATGCCGATGCGGTACGACTTGCGAGTCAGAGCATTGCGGCAATCGGTGGGGGGGAGATGGGAATCCTAATCATCACTCACCACGAGCGGCTCCTGGAGCACAATCGTCCGGACGTAACGCATGTGATGCTCGGAGGTCGTATTGTCGAGACGGGCGGAGCGGAATTGGCAGACGAATTGCATCGCGACGGCTTTGATCGTATCCGTGCAGACCATCCGGAGGCAGCCGAACAGGAGCAGGCAATGATGTTGAAAGAGGCTGTCAACTAAATATTGAGATATCGAGCGTGAACGTTAATAATTTTTCAACCAAATCCAGAGTACACGCATGGCTTCAGAAATAACGACCAACAAATCGTTTGACCCGGCCGAAGCGGAAGTTAATAAATACAACTTCCAAACGCCCGCCACTCCGGTTTTCAAGGCACGCAAAGGGCTTGATCGCGAAATCGTAGAGCAGATTTCGGAGATGAAGGGCGAACCGGACTGGATGCGCGAATTTCGCCTCAAGAGCCTCCAAATCTTTGAATCAAAGCCGATGCCAAAGTGGGGCGGGGCAATCGATATCGACTTCCAGGATGTCTACTACTATTTGAAGCCGACCGACCAACAAGAGAAAAGCTGGGATGATGTTCCCGATGAAATCAAGAAAACGTTTGACAGGCTCGGAATTCCAGAGGCAGAGAAAAAGTTTCTTGCCGGTGTAAAAGCACAGTTTGAAAGTGAAGTAGTTTACGGTTCACTCCAAGAAGACTTGGCCAAAAAGGGCGTGATCTTCACAGACACCGATACGGCGCTGCGTGAACACCCAGACCTGTTCCGCGAACATTTCGGCTCGGTCATTCCCCCAGGAGACAACAAGTTTTCAGCGCTCAACTCGGCGGTCTGGTCCGGAGGTTCATTTATCTACATACCGCCCGGGATTAGCATCGACTTCCCGCTCCAGGCATATTTCCGAATCAATGCCGAGAGCATGGGTCAGTTCGAACGTACCCTTATTTTAGTCGATGAGGGAGCCCAGGTGCATTACGTGGAAGGCTGCACAGCCCCGATGTATTCGACCGAGAGCTTGCA
>DLCF01000047.1:28445-30868 GCA_002480485.1 Planctomycetaceae bacterium UBA7805 | reverse complement strand
ACAATCCAGAATTGGGCGAACAACATCTATAACTTGGTCACCAAGCGGGCATACGCATACGAAGACGCCACGATGGAGTGGGTCGATGGTAATCTCGGCAGCAAGCTGACTATGAAGTATCCAGCTGTCCACATGATGGAACCGGGCGCACGAGGTGAGATTCTCTCGATCGCGTTTTCTTCCGCCGGCCAGCACCAAGACGCCGGCGCAAAGCTGGTGCACGCGGCCCCGAACACGACCGGTCAGATTATCTCTAAATCGATCTCTAAAAATGGTGGTCGAAGCAGCTATCGTGGCCTGGTGCATGTCGAAGAAGGTGCGGTACAAAGCAAGTCGAACGTGGTTTGTGATGCATTGATTCTTGATAAAGAGAGCCGCAGTGACACATATCCGTACATTGAAATTGATGAGCAGGATGTGTCAATCGGACATGAAGCGAGCGTTTCTAGAATCGGAGAGGAACAGCTCTTTTATCTCACCAGTCGAGGACTTTCCGAGGCGGAGGCAAGCACCATGATTGTGAATGGTTTCATTGAGCCGCTGATTAAAGAGTTACCGATGGAATATGCGGTGGAAATGAATCGATTGATTGAGCTGCAGATGGAAGGTTCGGTCGGGTAAGTTCTATCGTCAGACACCCACGACTCCGCAGTGAGAACGGTGAGAGCACTTTCAAAAGGTGCCAAGGAAGCAAAAAAACTCGCAATCCGGCGAAACGAGAGTAGTCATGCCCGAAAGCACCGTTCCGATTGAATTCACCCAGGAAACGTTCGACGCGTTCATGGCGACGCGTGACGAACCAAACTGGCTTACCGATATGCGACAAAGTGCCTGGAAGCACTTTAGCAGTCTGCCGATGCCCTCAAGGCGGGATGAAGAGTGGATGCGGACAGACATTCGGCTTTTCCACCTAGATCGTTTCGGCCAGAGTGAAACGGATCCCAGTGACACACTACCGCATTCGGTACTTGGTGGTGAGATTGAAGTCGCCGGGATGATGACAAGTAAAAATTCCCAATCACTCGAGATGCAATTTGATCCTGAACTTGCAGCCCAAGGCGTGCTATTTGGCGACCTGGAATCTATGGTCAATGAGCATTCCGACCAGATTCATCCTCATCTGATGGCCCGAGCGGTCGATCCCCTGTATGACAAGTTCTCGGCGTTGCATGCGGCATTTTGGAGAGGTGGCTCACTGTTATATGTGCCCCGTGGGGTTGTGATTGAAAAGCCCCTCTGCACGCTTAGCGCTCTTGGCGAAAATCAAATTGACCTAGGGCACACCCTCATCGTGCTGGAGGAGGGGGCAGAGGCGACTTTCCTCGCCGAATCCCACAGCATGCCCGGATGCGAATCAGGGTTGCACGTGGGCGCAGTCGAGATGCTGCTCGCACCTGGCAGTCGTCTCCGCTACGTAAACCTCCAGGAATGGGGGACCGGGGTTTGGCACTTCTCGCATCAGAAGGCTGTGATCGATCGTGATGCATCGATCCAATGGACCATTGGGGCATTAGGATCCAAGTTGGCAAAGGTCAATCAGCACGTCGCAATGGTTGGCCCCGGTGCTGATGCACAAGTGAACGGGGTCATCTTCTCCGAAGGGAAACAGCATCTCTCCTATCACACCTTACAACATCACGAGGCACCCGGTTGCCACAGCGATTTACTTTACAAGTGTGCGCTTCAGGATGATTCCCGAACCGTCTGGCGGGGGATGATCAAGGTTGATCCATTGGGGCAAAAAACCGATGGATACCAGCGAAATGACAATTTGATCCTCAATCCTAGTGCACGTGCGGACTCGATTCCGGGACTCGAAATTGAGGCCGATGATGTGCGATGTACCCATGGAGCAACTACCGGGCGGGTTGATGATGAAATGATTTATTATTGTCAATCGCGTGGGCTCACGCGTGAAGAGGCGGTCCGCTTGATCGTGAGCGGATTCTTTCAACAGGTTTCAGATCGTATTCCGCTGGAGAGTGTGCGTCGAGCGCTTGGAGATGCGATCAGCCAACGGATCCGGGAATACGAGTAAGAAAGGCAACATGTATGTCGGATTCACCTGTATCTAAGGATGCCATTCTTGAAAAACTCAAGAACGTCATTGATCCGGAACTTTTTGTAAACATTGTAGATCTAGGTCTAATTTACGAGATCGTGATCGACGATGAAAAGCCAATCCCCGACGATGCACAGTCAGAGGATATTACGCCACCAGGCAACACCGGGCCAGATGTGCAGGCAGCAACTGAATCAGCCAGCGACCCAACCCCGGTTGAGGGGAATTACATTAAAATCGACATGACGATGACCAGTCCGGCATGTCCGGCTGGACCGCAACTTATTGCTGGCGCGAAAAAAGAGGTGGGTGCAATCGATGGTGTAGGGGAAGTGGAGGTCAAGATTGTGCTTGATCCACC